>JABUFB010000008.1:900000-1128391 GCA_013314775.1 Armatimonadota bacterium
ACTGGCACCCGGCGGTGCAGGCGGCCAATCGCGAAGTGGTCCGGCAGTTCAGTGAAGACTACCCCGTGGACATTCTCTTCCAGGACCAGTGCGGAGCGCGGGGCTGGCAGTATGATACCAACCCCGCATCCCCCTCGGTGGACGCGTACACCGCCGGGCTAATCTCCATGATCCAGGAAGACTGCGAGCGAAAGCCGCTGTCTACCGAAAGCGGCTGGGACCGGGTGGTGAACCACGAGGCCCAGTTGTGCGGCATGAGCTGGGGTCTGGTCCCCACCGAAGGCGGCCCCACCTGGCGGCAACTCACCAAATACGTCTACCATCCATCGACGTGGTCGGTCTTCCCGGTGGCCCAATACATCGCTCATGACAAGTGCTCCATGGTCCACCACGACCTGGGGCAGTTCGTCACCAACCGCGAGACGCTCTCCTGGACCCTGGGATTGGGTTTCGGGCTCAGCTACCGAGTCAGCGCGGCCTCGCTGGACCGCGATCAGATTCGGGGCTGGCTGGAGTGGCTGGATCGCATCCAGAAGTCGGTCTGCTCGAAATACGTGGGCGAGCCGCTGGTGTCTTTCGAACATGACCGCGGACCGGACCCCACGACCGCGGATGACGGAATCATCCGTGCGCAGTACGGGCCGGTGAAGATCACTGCGAACCTGGGGCCGGCAGCACGGGTCGAGAACGGCGTACGCATCGCTCCGTACGGATTTGTGGCGAGCGCGCCCGGAGTTCTCGCCGGATGCGTTGAAAAGGAAGATGGCGGCGAGCCGGTGGAGTTCGTGTCGCAACAAGATGGGCAGCGCACCCGGGTGTGGGTGTACTCGCGGGAGGCGCGGGAAGTCACCGTGCCTCTCCCAGATGGTGCAACCCGGACGGTGAGCATCCCCTTGCGGCCGCGAGCGGAGCGTATCTTGCCGCCGGATGAATTGGCCAAACTGGCTCCGGTGAACTGGCCCGGAGAAAAGCCCTACATCGGCGTGTTGGATTTTTCGGGCGTACGTCCGAGCTGGACGTCCATTCAGCCGGTAGACTGGTTGCGTGCACTGGAGAGGTCGCGGCTTGCCGAGGAGTTCGGACTGTCGGTGGTCCGTATCACCGGCAGCGAAGCGCTGTATGAGGCACTGAAGGCCGAGCCGCGCAAGTGGTTGGCCATTGTGAACCCGTACGGGGAGACTTTCCCTTCGCCCGGACCGGGACGGTGGAAGGACGGGCTCAGCGCGATCCGGGATTACGTGAACAGCGGTGGGATCTGGTGCGAAACCGCCGGGTACAGCTTCTACAATGCGATCTGGCAGGACGGAAACGTTTGGAAATCCGAGTCCGTCGGCCCCCAGGGCATGGGCATCATGGGCCTGCCCATTGGCGGCGGAGAAGTAGATGCCCCGGGCGAGCCGCTGACCGTGCCGGACGGGGCGCAGCGGTGGCTGGGTGCTGATCTTGCCGGCGCCGTCGCGCGCCTCACGAGCCCCGTGAACCGCGCTCTTCCGCGGGGCCCCGAGGATCCCGGCCATGTCGCCCTGGTTGCCGGGCGAAGTGAGGACTTCATCGGCGGCTACCGGCTGGACGGTTGGGGCTGGCTGTGGCGCGTGGGCGGGTTCAACCCCAACCCGGATGTGGCAGTGCCGGTGATGGTGAAGGCATTGGAGTTCATCGCGACGAACCCGGTACAGCCCATTCCAGCCGCGTACATCAAGACGCTCTGGTCTTTCGATTTCTGAGCATGACAGCCGGGAGGACATGATGCTGAGATTCATCGCTGCAATCGGGGTGGTTCTGGTGACGGCGGCCTGGGGAGACCTCACCTGGGACTTCGACTCTCCGGACGAGTTGATGAGCGTGAATCACGTGGAAGGCGGCGGGGTTAGCAAGGGGCTGGTCTTCGGCCAGACCAGCTGGGACCCGTACATATACATGCGTATGCCCGAACTGGGGCACAATGTGAGCGAACTGCCGTATCTCACAGTCCGCATGTACTCTTCCGAAGACGCCGACTCGCTGGCGGTGTACTACAAATGCACCGATGGTCTGTGGGGCCTGGGGAATACGCTCCCGGTGAAGAAGGGCTGGGCCATCTACCGTGCCGATTTGCGCGAGGCGCTGTGGACCGAGTCCGGCATGGCCGCCGAGGCCCGACAGTGGGGTGGGCGCAACAAGCAGGTCATCATGCTGCGCATCGACCCCGGCAACCAGGACGGGCGCTGGGTGGTGGTCGACCGGGTGACGCTGTCCACCGAGCCCGGCGGCGAACTGGGCATCGAACTTGAGCCCCGGGGGACCGCGCAAGGGGCGACTGTCCAGGTCCCGGCGGAAGTCCAGGCGGGAGAGGGGATTCCGGCCGAGTTCTCGTGCGCTGTCAGCGGCGAGGGCAGGCCAGAGAGAGGCAACCTTCTACTGGCCATCACCGGGCCGAAGCGGGTCCTGCAGGTTCACGTTCTGCCGGTTGACCTGGCGCGGGATGAACTGCGATTGCGGGATCTGTTCCCGACCTCAAAGTACTCCTTCGGCGGAGACATGACCGTCACCGCGCGGGTCCTGGAACTGGATGGCGAAGCGCAAGCGAATGCTCCGGTGAGGGTCGTGAACCCAATGGTCGGCAAGCAGACGCCGCCGGTCACCGAAGTGCGTGACTTCAACGGCGACCCCTGCCTCTACGTAAACGGCAAGGCGGAGCCGCTCATCACTTACCTGCACCATGGTGGCGAGGCCGGCAAGCTGCACGGTGAGATGCGCCAGACGGGCATCCACGTCTTCTCGGACTGGTTCGGCGCCTCTGTGGCAGGCGATCTTGGACGCAGCGAAGACGGCGAGTATGACTATGCGCGGTTCGATGACTACTTCACGACCGTCCTCGAAGCGGTGCCCGAGGCCCGGTTCCTGCCCCACATCGGCGTGGTGGCGCCGCTCTGGTGGCAGAAGCAGCACCCGGATGAGTGCTGTGTACTCGCGAACGGCGACCGGTGGCCCAGTTCCATGGCATCGAAGCTCTGGATGCAGGAGATGTCCGCCGACCTGCGCAAGCTCATCGAGCACCTGCGCAAGGCGCCTTACGCGGACCGAATCCTGGGGTATATCTTCTACGCCGGGTACACCGCGGAGTGGCAGAGCTGGGGCACCTGGCAGGCATCTGTGTGCGACTACAGCCCGCCGGCGGTCAACGGTTTCCGCGCCTGGCTGCGTGAGCGGTACGGCACGGAAGAAGCGCTCCGCAAGGCCTGGGGAAACGCCGAAGTGACTTTCGCGACCGCCGCTGTGCCGCCCGCGGAACGCCGCCTGGAAGCCGGGGATTTCCTCCTGGACCCCGCGAAAGATCGGCAGGTCATCGATTACAACCTCTACAGCAGCGACTTCATTGCCGATGCCATTTGCCACTTCGCCCGGGCGACCAAGGAAGCGGTGGATGGGTCGCAGATTGTGGGCACCTACTACGGTTACATGGCGGCCCACGGCGCGAGGCAGCAGGTATGCGGGCACAATGCTCTGGCCCGGGTTCTGGCATCCCCGGACATCGACTTCCTCATGAGCCCGCCGATGTACGCACACCGGAACATCGGCGAGACCAGCACCTTCATGTCCGCAACGGAGTCGGTAAAACTCCACGGCAAACTGTGGTTGGACGAGTCGGACCTGCGGTCGTACCTGTCTGACCCGGGGGCTGGCTATGGCCGTACGAAAACGCCGGAGCATTCGGTGGCCACCACCTGGCGAGAGTTCGCAAACGTGGTCACCCGCAAGGCCGGGGTGTCATGGTTCGACATGTCCGGTGGGTGGTTCTCCGGGCAGCCCATGCTCGACGCTTACCGGCGGCAGATGGAAATCATCGGCCGCATCTTCACCCACCGCCGCCCGTACACGGCGGACGTGGCGCTGTTCGTGGATGAGCGCAGCTATGCCCACTATCGGCGCTCGAATCTCACCAATGTAATGGTCCAGGAGACCGTCTCCAGGATGCCCGAGATGGGCGCGACGTGGGACATGTACCTCAAGTCGGACCTGGGCAACCCTGCACTGCCTGCGTACAGGCTCTATGCGGTGCTGAATGCGACCTGCATGGACCCTGACACGGCCCGGAAGCTGTTAGAGAAGGCACGGGCGGAGGGGGCCACCGTCCTGTGGGTGTACGCGCCCGGCTACAGCACCGATTCCGGCTTCGATCACTCGCGGCTGGAGCGGGTGACCGGGATGCAGGTTCAGGTGCAGGCGGAGGGCTCCGGCGGTGCATACCGCATAGAACCGGGAACGCGCTTTGCGGCCGGCATTGAGGCCAGTGCGCTGCTGGGCCCGGAGACCACCGTGTCACCGCGATTCGCCATTATCGACGCCGAAGCAGAGCCCATCGCGCGCTACTCCGACAGCGGACAGGTGGCCATTGGGCGGAAGATCGTTGACGGTGTTCCGGTGATCTACTGCGCGCCGGTGGCTATGCCGATCCCCTTGTGGCGCAATATCGCCCGGGAATGCGGCGCGCATATCTGGCTAGATACCGGCGACGGTCTCTACACCGACGGGCAGTATCTCGCTGTTCACGCGGCTGCGGACGGGACGAAAACCGTGCGCATCCCCGGGCCTCCCCGAAACGTGGAGAATCTGGTGACCGGCGCGAAGCTAGCCGAGAGCACCAATGAGATCACCCTCGAGATGAGAATGGGCGAGACGGTGAGCCTTTACCTCACGCCGGCTAAGTGAACCTGAGACGGAGGAACCGCGCATGGAGTTGTACTGGGGCGATATGCACGCCCAGTTCAAACCGCAATGGCAGCCCGAGGGCGACTGGGAGCAGGTACTGCGCCGGGCTTTCGAAAGCGCCCGTGGGCACATCGACATTTTCCCGCCGGTCTACTACCCGGCCTTTTTCTACAACACGCCCGAGGGGCTCCATGTGGAGACGGTGGGCATGCGGCCGGAGTTCGCCGAAGAGTGGGAACTAGTCAAGCGCCTGGTGCGCGAGTACAACGCCCCCGGCGAATTAATCTCATACCCCGCGTATGAGTGGACCGGCGACCGCACCCGCTGGGGTGACTGCAACGTTTTCTACAACGAGGACGACCCGCCGCTGGACCTGTCAATGGAGATTGAGCACTTGTTCGCGAACCTCAACAGGCACCAGGCCATCGCCATCCCGCATCACACCGGATACCTCGTGGGACAGCGCGGCAAGGACTGGAGCCACCACAACGAGCGGCTCTGCCCGGTGACCGAGATCTTCTCATGCCACGGGTCGTCGGAGGGCTGTAACACGCCCTTCGGAATGGTCAGCAACGCCCAGATGGCTCCGAGGGTGTCAGGCGGAACGGTCCAGGACGCCCTGGCCCAGGGTATCAGGACCGGCATCATAGCTTCCGGGGACAACGGGAGCGGTTTCCCGGGGCGCTGGGGAACCGGGCTGATGGGCCTGTGGGCTCCAGAACTCACTCGCGATGCCGTGTGGGAGGCCCTGAAAGCGCGGCGCACATACGGGGTGACGGGCGACCGCATCCAACTCATGTTCGCAATCAACAATACGTTCATGGGCGACGTTCTTCGCGAGCCGCGCCACTGCCTGGTGCGGGCGAAGCTCGACTGCACTCAGGCGCTGGACCGCATCGAAGTCATCCGGGACAACCGGGTAGTACACACTCACTGCCACAATGGCACCTGGACACCGCCGACCCATGGGACGATCCGCGCGAAGATCCCGGTGGAATTCGGCTGGGGACCGGCGGGCTTCCACGGGTTCAAGACCGGGCGCGCTGAATGGAGGGGCAGCTTGCGCGTAACGTGCGGGTCGGTTGTCGGTGCCGAAGGATGCTTCACCACCCACGGCAACCGTATCGACCGGGTGAGCGACGGTGAGATGAAGTTCACGATCACCACCCAGGACCGGCAGGGGCCGGCGGTCACCGCCACCAGCCAGCAGACGATCGTTTTCGAAGTGCGCAGCCCCGTGGCCGAGCCGATAATCCTGGAGGTTGATGGGAAGGTAATGAACTTCCGCCTCCTGGAAGCCCTGAAGCGGTCGGCGCTTATCGTCTTCCTCGAGGAATCGCGGGAGCGAGTGCGGGAGCAGTTCCGAATCGATCCGGACACGGTGGAGAACCCGGATGTCTTCTACCACAACGCACACATCGTCAAGCGGCATACGGCGATCCCCGAGGCGGGTTATCGGTTCGAGATGGAATGGGATGACCCGGAAGGACCGCGGGGCAAGCATTTCTATTATCTGCGGGTAAGCCAGCTCAATGGCCAGATGGCATGGTCGAGCCCGATCTGGGTGGAGGGCAGTCAGAGCTGATGACCGAGATCGTGGTCACCACTTCGGTAGGCGCCACCGGAGAGAGCCTGGCACGAGCACAGGAAGCCGGGGAGTTCCTGGGCGCGCGGGTCGTACCCCGCAATCGCCGCGGCCTGGCGAAGCTCTGCGAACAGGAAGGCGCCGAGGGAGTGCTGGTTGTTGGCTCCAGAGATGTGTATCACGAGCCTGCCAGTGGCTTGGAATTCTTCTTCCACCCGAATCTCGCGAAGATGCGCATCGGCAATATGAAAGGCGGCAAGCCCGACCACCTCGTGTCCGCCATGGGGCTGCGAGAGGGGGATCACGTGCTGGACTGCACCCTGGGTTTTGCAGCGGAAGCCATCGTCTGCGCGTGGGTGGTGGGGGAGTCCGGTCGCGTCGTGGGACTTGAGAAGTCGCCGATCATCGCGTTCCTCGCGATCCAGGGTCTGCAGCGCATGGAGACGGTCAGCAAGGCCTTCACTGCGCTCATGCGGCGCATCGAAGCGATCCACGTCGACCACAGGGAGTACCTGCCCAAGTGTGCTGATAGATCCTTCGATCTGGTCTATTTCGATCCGATTTTCGACGAGCCCATCAGGAAGTCCCAGAGCATGGCGCCGCTGCGAGCCGTGGCGGAGCGCGAGCCACTGAGCGGAGAGGCGGTACGCGAGGCGGTGCGTGTCGCCCGGCGGCGAGTGGTGATCAAACAACGCCGGAACACCGAACTCTGGAGCCGGATTCCAGTCACCCGCATTGCGGCGGGTCCCGGGAGCCGGGTAGAGTACGGGGTCATTGAGTTAGGGTAATGCGCGACTCAGTACCTGCCGTTTGCAGGGAGGAGTGGTCCGCCCAACCCGCCACTGGCCAGGTAGAAGATGACCGCGACGACTACCACATAGAGAGCTACGGTTGCCAGCAATGGGGCATCGGTGAGCAGGACGCGGTCTGGAGCCTCGCCCTGACCGTGTCGGTGTACGAGGTACAAGTATCGGAATATGCCGTAGATGACGAAGGGGATCGTGAAAATGAGGTCCCGGCTGCCCACCTCATGCACGGTGCGATCGCTGATGGTGTACAAGCAGTAGCTCATGAGTGTCGAGGCGGTCACCACCGCGATCATCTGGTCCAAGAGCTCAGGCGTGTACTCTGACAGGATCTGCCGCGTTGCGAGGGCCTCTTCCTCCAGGGCCACCAGTTCCTGCCGGCGTTTCGTGAATGTCAGGAACAGCGCCAGCAGGAGCGTACACATGAGCAGCCAGGGCGAGATCTCCACCTGAATCGCTTCCGCTCCCGCAACGGCGCGCAGCACGAACCCGCCCGAGACCGCGAGCGCATCCAGGATGACCACGTGCTTGAGCATGAAGTGATAGCTCAGTGTCAGCCCGAGGTATGCCAGGGCGACGAAGCCGGTGGGGGTTGAGACGAGGAAGCACCCCACCACACTGATAGGTGCCAGGATCGCAGCAGCTGCCAGCGCCGTTGCGGGTGACAGTGCTCCGGAAGCGATGGGCCGCAGGCGCTTGCGCGGATGCTTGCGGTCCTGCTCCAGGTCGGCGACGTCATTGACCAGGTAGACCGTTCCGGACAATATGCAGAAAAGGGCGAACGCCGCGACAACGCGCAAGACCGAGTCCGCGTGGGCGTACTCCTTGGCAAAAAGCAAGGCTGCGAAAAGGAGCAGGTTCTTGGTCCACTGCTTGGGCCGCATCGCCTTGAGCAGGTTCAGCGGAAGGCTCATCGCACTCACCCCACAGCACGATGTGAACGGTCACGCCTCGTGCTCCCGGCGCTCGGGTCTAAGCACCGGGAAGAGCACGACCTCGCGGATGCTCGGGCGGTCGCACAGGAGCATCGCAAGGCGATCGACACCCAGCCCGAGGCCTCCTGTTGGCGGAAGACCGTACTCCAGCGCGGTCAGGAAGTCCTCGTCCAGTGGGTGGGCCTCCTCATCTCCCCCACGCCCCGCAGCCACCTGCTGCTCGAACCGCCGGCGCTGATCCAGCGGGTCATTCAACTCGCTGAAAGCGTTTCCGACCTCCTGCCCACCGATGAAGGGCTCGAACCGGGCGGTGAGACGGGGCTCGTCCTGCTTGCGTTTGGCCAGCGGCGAGATAATCACCGGGTAGTCGGTGATGAACGTGGGTTGGAGCAGCTGCGGTTGCACGTAATGGTCGAAGGCCTTATCGAGAAGCTCCGCGTATGTTGCATCGGACACGTCGCCAAGGCGCAGGTTTTCGCAAGCCGCGCGCGCTTCTTCGTCGGTCTCGAAAGTGGCGAAGTCCACACCGCTCATTTCGCGCACAGCGTCAAACAGTCTCCACCTGCGCCAGGGCGGAGTTAGATCGATTTCGATGCCCTGGTAGGTGAATTTGAGGGAGCCGTTCGCCGCCTCCGCCATGGCGCAGACAAGGCTTTCCACCAGCTCCATCATGCCCTCGTAGTCGGTGTACGCCTGGTATGCCTCGAGGATTGTGAACTCGGGATTGTGCCTCGTGTCGATGCCCTCATTGCGGAACACCCGGCCGATTTCGAAAACCCGCTCCATCCCGCCGACCACAAGCCGCTTCAGATACAGTTCCGGCGCGATGCGCATGTACAGGGTCATCTCAAGCGCGTTGTGGTAAGTGGTGAAGGGCCGGGCGTTCGCACCACCATACAGCGGCTGGAGGATCGGCGTCTCCACTTCCATGAAGTCGCGGCTGTAGAAGAGCTCCCGGGCGGCCTGGATCATGCGCGCGCGCTTTGTGAAAACCTCCCGGCTGTCCGGGTTCATGATCAGGTCGAGGTAGCGTTTGCGATAGCGCGTCTCGGTGTCGCTCAGACCGTGGAACTTCTCGGGCAATGGCTGGAGAGCCTTGGCAAGAAGCGTCCATTCGACGATGCGCACCGATATCTCGCCGGCCTTCGTGCGGAAAACCTCGCCCTGCACGCCGATGATATCGCCGAGGTCCAGGTCCTGGAACGCGCGCAGACTTGCCTCGCCCAGACCGTCCAGGTTCGCGAAGAGCTGGATGCGTCCGGATGCGTCCACGAGGTCTGCGAAAGTGGCTTTTCCGTGCCCGCGCTTGGCCATGAGACGTCCGCAGACGGCGACCGGCTTCCCATCAAGCTCGGCGAAGTTCTCGATAATGGGCGCGGCAAGATGAGTGCGGTCAAAACGGTGAATAGCGAAAGGGTCATTCCCGCTTTGCTGCAGTGCGCTGAGTTTCTGCAGGCGCAGTTGCACCTGGTCGAGCTCTTCCGACACGTCGGTTCATTCCTTCCCAGGCCGGCGCCTTGCCGGTTGGTATGACAGGCAGACGGGTCAGCGATTGGCTTCGGCGGCCGCGCGCACCCGGTCGATGTATTCCTGGCTCACTTTGCGCTCGAACGAACGGAACCCTGCGAGCTTGAAACCGTGCTTCACCGCAAGGCCGGAGATCTCCTGGACCTGCTCGATCCTGATATCGCGACCCAAGGAATAGTCCTCGCAGCGATCCTCAAGAGCCAGGATCATTGTCTCGGCCATGCAGGCGTACGAGAGGCCGGGCGGGAAGCCGAAGTTCAGGTTGAACTCCACATTACCGGGCACCGCCACCGCCCCTCCCTCAATCACCAGCACGTCCGGGCGTTTCTCCGCAACATGCCGCGAGACGTCCCGGGGTCGAGCAACGTCGCACACCACGGAGCCGGGCCGGAGCATTTCGGGCTGCACCACTGCTTCCACTGCCGATGTGACTGCGATCGTGATCTCGGCATCTCGAAGGGCGGCAGCCACATCTGTCTCGACCCGGGCATTCACACCCCCCGCAGCAAGCTCCGCCGCGAGCTCTTCGAGGGGCTCCCGTGAGCGCGCATTGAGCACAATCTCGCGCACCCGAGGCCCCAGGATCTTCGCTGAGACTCGGCCGATGGAGCCGGTTGCGCCCAGGATCGCGGCGGTACATTGGCCGGGGTCATGCTCCAGGAGCGCCGCCGCCTCGATAGCTCCCTGCAGCGCCGTGGCCACCGTGTAGCTGTTGCCTGTGGTTACGCCAATGTCCAGTGCTTCGGCAACTGAGTAACCCGCGTCACCCACAACCGAAGTGAAAGCCCCTAACCCGACTATCCCGGCGCCAAGGTCCTGGGCGACCTTTCCGGCTTCGATGATGCGCTTTGTGGCCTTGGCCGGATCGCCCGTTTTGAGCTGGTTTGCCGTCATGTACAGTCCCACGAACCAGCCCTCGGTGCTTGCGCCGGTGAGTGACTGGATGCCCCTGATCTCACTAACAGCCCTCGGACGCATGAGCGTCAGCAGGCTCTCAGTAATACGCCCCGGAATCAGCGCCGCCGCCGGGTATTTCCTGGCGACGTCGGCGACGCTCAATGGATGCATGATGAACGCGAAACGAGCCAATGGATAGTCTCCTGACGACGCGGCGGGCGAATATAGCCCGGATGCCCGGGCTTGGGCCAGTATACCAGCGAACAGCAGAAGGCGCAACGATGCCACGCCTTCCCATCAACGCCCCGTCGCCTTGCCAGCGCAAGCATGGGGTTCTATACTCCTGATGACGGCGAGATGCAGATGACGATGGAGTGTGGTGAATGTCCGATATCTATGTAGGGCTGGAACGCGAGCCGGGAATGGAGCGCGAGAAGGCGGTGCTCGTGGGCATCAGCCGAATGCGCGGAGAAGGCCGCCGGAGCATGCAGGAACTCATCGGCCTGGCGCGGGCCGCAGGCGCTGCGCCGGTGGATGTGGTGATTCAGAACCGTACCACACCTCACCTGCAGCATTTTATCGGCAAAGGGAAACTCGAGGAATTGCGGGCCGTCGTGGCATCCCACGGCGCCGAGATCATCCTCTTCGACGGCGAGCTTACCCCTGCGCAGATCCGGAACCTGGTGGACACCTTCGAGTGCAAGATTCTCGACCGCACCGAGCTAATTCTCGATATTTTCGCCCAGCATGCACGCACGCGCATCGGCAAGCTGCAGGTCGAATTGGCGCAACTATCATACATGCTCCCGCGACTTACCGGCCGGGGCAAGATGATGGACCGGATTACCGCTCGCGGCGGGTCCGGCGGAGTTGGAGTGCGTGGGCCGGGTGAGACGAAGCTCGAAACCGACCGACGGCGTCTACGTCAGCGGATCATGACGATACGCGCGCGGCTGGCGGAACTGGCTGAGCACCGGGATGTGGAGCGCGAGAAGCGCCGGGAGAGCAACCTGCCGCTTGTCAGCCTGGTGGGGTACACCAACGCCGGCAAGTCATCGCTGCTCAATGCACTCTGTGGGTCCGAAGAAGTCCGCGCAAACGACCGGCTGTTCGAGACCCTTGATACCACCGTGCGCAATGTAGACCTGGGCGACAATCGCAGCGCCCTCGTTGCCGATACGGTTGGGTTCATCCGGAATCTGCCCGAGGAACTGATTGAGGCTTTCAGGGCGACCCTGGAGGAGACTCTGGAGGCCGACCTCCTGATCCAGGTCATCGATGCTGGCGACCCGTGGGCAGAGACCGAAAACCTCGCCACGCGCGAGGTGCTCTTCGAACTGGGCGCACACGAAAAGCCAATGCTTATCGCGCTGAACAAGTGGGACACGGTGACGGATCCAGGCAGGCAGTCGGAGCTGCTGGGAAACTTCACGGAAGCGGTGCCGGTATCAGCCGTCACAGGCGAGGGGCTTGACCAGCTGCGCGAGCGTGTCCGGGTGATGCTGCCAACGAAGCTAATCCCGATCCGACTGCATCTTCCCTATTCGGAACTGCAACTGCTGGAACTCACGCGACGCAACGGGCGCCTGCTGGAGACCCGATACAAGCCCGACTACGTTGCCGCCGACGCCGAGGTGGATGAGCCAACGCTGGCGCGCCTGCGGCAATACGTGGTCAGCACCGACCGGTAGCCGCGCCGGTTGCAAATGAGCTATCAGCATCAGCCCTCGCTATCCCCTCTTGCCATGCGAGGGCTGGTCTCGGTCTTCTTTGGCGTCTCCCTCTGCATCAGCCGTAGCATCCAGTCCCTCGGTCTTGTCCGTGAGCCACACTTGCGGTGTCGCTGTCGCGGATTGCGCAACGACGCGTTTGACCACGGATCCAAGCCTGGATCCGACAGCACTCCACAGGGAAGTGCGAAGGCCCCTGGGGGCATGCCAAACCCACCTACCCGGGGCCTCCTCGATGCCAATGTTGCGGACAAACAGCCATGTAACGTACCCCACTATCACCAGCCCCACCGAGAACAGGCTGTACGAGATGGTCCAGGGCACGTTCTGGGTGATCGCAGACCACTCCGACATTCCGAAGATGGAAGCGATGATGTTCAGCGGCATGAAGATGATGCTGAGGACGGTCAGCTTCTTCATGATGATATTGAGGTTATTGCTGATAATCGAGACGCGGGCGTCGGACATCCCGGTGAGAATGTCCGAGTACATCACCACCAGCTTCAGGCATTGTTCGTTCTCAACGATGATGTCATCGAGAAACTCCCGCTCACTTTCGTCGAGGCCAATGCGGTCCGCGTGGATGCGCAAACGTCCCAGAAGCGCCTGGTTCGACTGGAGAGCACTCCGGTAGTACACCAGACCCTTCTGCAAGTTGAACATCGCTGACAGCGCGCGGTTCTCGAGCGAATACTCGATACGTTGCTCGATTCGCTCGGAGACCCGCTGGATCTGCTTCACATCTGCGCTGAATTGCAGGATCGAACGGTAGATGACCTCAAGCAGCACTCCGGCCAGGGAACCACACGTATTCCCGCGGCGGCGCGGAATCGAGAGGGAAGTCTCATCGCGCTGGAGTATGATGAGGCGTTCCGCGAAGAGGAACGCACCGATCGACGTGACCCGGAACTGGGTTTCGTCGCCATCGGAGAACGCGTGGGGCCGCTTCACGATCACCGCGACATGCGTCGGCTCGAACTCCAGGCGAGCGGTCTCATCGGGGTCCAGTGCGGACTGGAGAGTGTGTTCATCGATGAGGAACTCTTCGGTCAATTCGGCACACTCCTCGTCGGAGGGTGCGACCACCACAATGATCTCGGCTTCCGGATCATCGGGCGGGACAAGACGGTACTCACCGAGGCGGTAGCGGAACTGGGTGCGCATGGGGACAGAGGCCTCCTTTGTGTTACTGGACCGGCGGAGGCCTGCCCAAACCAAATGGTCCCGGCCATATCACCGGGACCTGGTCTACGCACGCGCGGCGCTGCGGCTACGCGGGGGAGACAAGAGTGGGATATGGCGAGCCCGAGGGAAGGCAGGCACCGGACAAGCCCGATCGCGTACTGTGATAATCACTCATTGTTCTGCTCAACACACCTTCACAGCAGAGCTATACCTGGCGCGATAGCGAGCCGCCGTCACACAACAGCGTACTCGGCCATCAGTGGCACAGCGGACGGTCGATGCGTCTGGGGCATAGTACTCTCTTCTTGGGACTCTGTCAATGAATCTCGGACACGGACAAGGCCCATGGGTCTTGCGGGATGCGATGAACCTGGACGGCGGGGCATCGGCCTAGGGGGCAAGGGCGTGTCATCACATCCTCGGGCAGGCAGATCGGGAACGCGCTACTGGCTGTCCCATAGACACCCCCGGGGCGCGGCCACAGGAATCAGAAAAGCGACGCCGCTCGGCGTCGCTTTTTCTCGTGGTTGGTGCCCAGGGCCGGACTCGAACCGGCACGAGCGTGCGCTCACTGCCTCCTGAGGACAGCGTGTCTACCAATTCCACCACCTGGGCTATTGGGTTGTGGACGTGTATTCTACACGCTACCACACGGTTGTCAAGCGAAAAAGACGTTCGGATTCCTGCAGCGGGAAGCCGACACACGGCCCGCGTTACCGAGCTCCTCGCATGATCTTCTCCGCACCACCCTCGAACCACGCGCCGATTCCCGAAGACATCCGCAGGAAATAGAACGCGCGGGGCTCGGAGCCGTCATCCAGCTGAACTGCAAGCCTCAGAGCGGCCGCAGGCATGAGCAACTGGTGGGCGGCCGGCCGGTATTTGAAGCGCTTCATCTCTCCCGGTTTCAGGGTGATCGGCTCGGGCGGAGGCGGGTTCTCGTTCTCCACCAGCTTGATCGGCGGCATACCGGGCTGCAGCCCGAGGGTATTCTTGTCGTCCGTAACCAGCATTGGCTGATCGTCGGCGTTCATGCTCAGTGGGATCTTCGACTGTGTCAACCAGTGGCTGCCAAGCTGGCCTATCACGGTGCGTCCGATGGCCTGCACCGTCACGTCCTGTTTCGAGTCGTTACGGATCGCGAAGTCGCAGGCGAGACGGTCGCCTGCTACCACGAAGGTATCAATGCGGGCCGCGATCGTCCCGTCACTCACCCACCGGCCGATATACCCCACGTTCTTAGGCAGAGGCTTGCCTTGATAGAGCCGGGAGTCCTTGTTGTCCCAGACGGTTGCTGCGATGATGCCCGCGACCGCCGCGATTACGAAAGCAATCATGCAGCCCGCGCAGGCGATAGTTGCGGTGCGCTTCCTCCTGTCGGTGGCAGTCTTGGCCTGTTCCTCCACTGCTTCTTTCTTCTCTACTTCGTTAGCGTTCTTGCCGGATGACATTGCTGGTCAGTTCTCCCCATCGTGACTTCCGCATGCAGGGCAGCTTTGCCGCGCCCTGCACGCCCCACGAAAAGAACGCGATTGGGTGCAAGACGGTTCCTTTCCCCGTGGCCGGATTGCTGCCGCCGATAATCTTGTGACAAGCCGGGGAAACCGCCACCGTGACGACCGCGGATACCTGCTCAATCGCCGACCGTCAGTTCATCAGTGGTTCTCGCCTCACTGGTTCATCGCCATCATGGGGATGGGCACCGTTGCCAACATCCAGCATCGGGCGCGAAGAAGACCGCCTGACCGCCCTGATGAATCGCGAACGGGGAAGCGCCGGTGGGTTCCGGACGCTTCCCCGCCTGATTTCGCACGGCTCGACGTGGTGCCGTATCTACGCGCCCTGATCGATGAGCTGGACGTGCTCCTGCACCACATTCGGCGGGCACAGACGAATGAACAGCTTCGCCGTCAGGTACAGGACCAGTATGTCGTCCAGATAGCCCAAGCCCACCAGCGGGAAGCCGGGTATGGCATCCAGGGGCCACAAGGCGTACAACACCCCGATCCCCAGGATCAGCTTGGGCAGGAACCACACCCGCCGGTCGCCATAAAGGCGCAGGAACAGGCGGATGAAGTTGGGGGCGTGCATCAGGTAGTGGAACTGGCTGAATTTCCGGTTCATACCGGGCCGGCTGCCGAAAAAGGACATTCAGGGCACCGCCTCCATAATCTGCGTCAAGTTTAGGATACCCCGCGGGGGGCGTCAAGCAACCACACTCGAGCCACCCGGCTGGATGTCGCTCCCCCAACAGAGCCCGGGCACTTCACTGCCCACGCACCGCAGGACCGGTCAATATCAGCGCGCGCTATGGACGCTAGATTCAGGCGCACCACCCTCGCGTTCCCGGCGCAGTGCCCCGACTGCGCCCCGGCCAAGGTGCCATAGACGGTCTTGCAAAGCACCACCACCCTGCTGGATCGTCCCAAATCATATTGCGCTGCTCGCGGGGCAGACCTTGGCCGCGCGGGATGCGGACGAAATCGCCCTCGGAGTTGTCTAGGTTGCACGGCCCCAGAGGCAGCACGCGGACGGGCACCGTGTCCTCAGCGGTCAGGACCTGGGGCTCCGGGGCATCAGCGGCCAGTGGCAGGGCGGACAGCGCGAAGACCACAGGCAGGCAAGCGAGGGGCACGACGGCAACTGCCTTTGCCCGGTCAGAGCGGGCTGCAGGGGATAGGGCGTCGTGTGAGGAAACTCCCGGTCATCTGCTCAGGACCTCTCCGACGGGAGAAAGGGAGCGCGCTCATGACACGCTATGGAATGGTGATCGGTGTCCGTCCCGAGAAGCTCGAGGAATACAAGAAGTTGCACGCTGCGGTCTGGCCTGAAGTTCTGGCGATGATCCGTGACTGCAATATCCGTAATTACTCTATATACCATCGCGACGGCCTGCTGTTCAGCTACTTTGAGTACATCGGTGAGGACTACGAGGCCGACATGGCCAAGATGGCGGCCGACCCGACGACCCAGAAGTGGTGGGAACTGTGCATGCCCTGCCAGAACCCGGTGCCGACCCGATCCGAGGGGGAATGGTGGGCGCCGATGGAAGAAGTCTTCCACACGGATTGATGCCCCGGGCCTTGATGTGCTGCCGACCAGGACAGTCGGCCTACGCGAGGCACTCCGAAACTCGCGTAGGTCGATCGTCCCGATCGACGCCGTCCGCGCCTTGGAGGACCGGCACCGGATTCCAGCCACACCCGAACCCGGTGCCGTGTCCCCAGAGCGTTCCCCTACTCATCCGATGCGGTTGCCTGCACGCGGAAGTACCCGTCCGCTTCGATTCCCGAGGCCAACTCCGTCACGTGCACGCGCCACAGTCCCGGCACGTCATTGGCCGCGATGGTCGCCTTGATCTCCACGACACCATCCTTGGCCCCATAGTGGCCCGACATCTCGGCCGGTCGGCCGTGGGGATCAAGGATCTCCACTTCTACCGGAACGACCGCATCCATCGGGTTGCCGTCGGGATCGACGACGGCCGATTTTATGGTGATAGTTTCGCCGGGAACAGCGGTCTCGGGCGTCTCAACCTTTACCCCAGCCACCGGCCGCGATGACACCATAAACAGGCGGCCTTCGCAGGGACCAAAGGCGACATCCAGGCTGACCTTGTCGCCTGCGCCCGACTGCCGAACTTCCCTGTGCCGCACCAGGTCGTAGACATGTCCGCCGGATCGCTCCATCACCAGCGTGGCGCCGACCGGCAGGCCGTTTTCCATGACTAGCCCATGATGCCCCACGTAATCCCCGAACTCCCGCAGATCATTGATCGCGAAGAGGTAGTCGGTGGACCCGTAGGCGCGGACCCGGGTGATGACGCTGGGGTCCGAGGACGAAACGTACCGGGTGTAATGAGGGGCGAGCTCGGCCCACAGGCTCTCCGCGGCTTTGATCAATTTCGCCCGGGCGATGTCGGCCTCTTTGGGCCGCTGATAGCTCTGCAGGAGAATGTCAGGTTGAATCGCAGGACAAAGGTTCTCGTCGCCGATAACGATACCCCCGGCCGCCTGGAATGCCTTGATCTTCTCCACCACCGACTGAAGAAGCACATCGCAGTCCACGAGAACCAGCACCTTGAAGCCATCCAGCCCCTTCTGCTGCACTGTCTCATCATAGATGACCTGCGGCTGCAGCCCGGCGTAGTGCAGGATCAGATAGGCGTCCCCTGCCCAGCCGCCATTCCAGCCCCAGGTGCCTCTGCGGGCGAAGGTCTGGGATGCGAAACTCTCCAGGAACGCTACGTCCGAGGGCCTGTCCGGGATCTGAACCAGGGAGGGCCCCAGCGGCTTGACCACCGTATCCACAAGCCTCCGCAGTTCATGTTTCGTCTCCGGGTGAGTATACCGGTACGAGCCGTGCTGATCTTCGCAGTCCACCAG
Source organism: Armatimonadota bacterium (assembly GCA_013314775.1). Classification (NCBI taxonomy): domain Bacteria; kingdom Bacillati; phylum Armatimonadota; species Armatimonadota bacterium. The sequence continues at coordinate 917,740 of JABUFB010000008.1, forward strand.
CGACTGCCAACCGTGGTACATGATGCCCTTGATCGGCCGCGAAATCTTCGCCCAGAACGCTTCGCGCAAGTGCATCGGCGCTATGGTGATGAACCGGGCATCCGGAATGCGTCGCTCCCATTCGGCTACGTAGCGGCCCGATGCGTCCACCGATCCGGTACCCCGGGGCTTCACATCCTGGTCGGCAAAGTCCGCGGTCTGGACCTTTGCTTCCTCGCCCGGCTCCGGGGCAGTTTGGCTGCGGTACCAGATCACCTGTGTCATCTTCATGACCTGCTGATCGGGGCGGGTTGCGCCACCGGCCATGCAGAGCAGTTCGTCGGTGCACAGCCCGATGCGGATCGGGTCCGGGTACGAGTAGGTCCAGTGCGCCAGGTAGTCGACATTCCCGCCGCTCCCGTACACACTGGGACAACGCACCGCCGGGTCGTGAAAAGTCCACAAGTCATTGCGGCCCGTGGATTTCAGGCCCTCATGGACGGCGGTGTGCAAGTCGTTCCACCCGTCGCCCTTGGCCCAGAACCAACGGTAGTAGACATACAGCGGAAAATCGTCGGGGATCACGCGATCCGCCGGGAAGTCGTCGATCTCCTGGTATGACACGCCGCGTGCGGAGGTCACCTTCTCGGGGATCTCATACCCGGCGAACTTGCGGAACGCCTCCCGGTCATGCTCGTGGAAACAGACCTGGGTCTCACCGCGCACCTCCGTGTGGATCAGCGCGGAATCCAGGTCGGGGTGGTCGCCGAAGGTCTGCGCCACGGACGCGCCCACGTTGTAGCAGAACTCACGGATCGCCGGGTCACTGGCGCAGACGTCATGCTCCTTGCCCGTGGGCTGGCCGTCGCGTTTCACCCGGGCGTACTCTTCGAGTTCCCGTGCCCAGCGGCCGGGAGACAAGCTGGCAGTGCAGAAAATGCCGTTGCGCAGCGCATTGTCCATGGCCTCGATCTGGTCCGCCACCCCCTTCTCGCTGGTGGATCGCGTCGGTCTCTTCGCTTCCCAGATCGCTTTATTGTCCGCGCCCAGGCCGATGGCATGGGTGAAACCAATGTCTCTCAGACGGTCGATCTCCTTGAGCCCCGCGCCCCACATGAGGACAGGCATGGTGTTCGGCAACTTGCGCGGTACGATGGTGAGCAGGAAACGTTCAGTAGCGGTGAAAGGCGGATCGGAGGGCATCTGTATTGTCGCCACGAGATCATAGTCATCGGGGCGGAGCGTGGTGTCCAGCCTGCACGAAGCCCGGTAGGTCTCGCCGGGGCCCAGGTCGGGCAGTGCCACAACTTGCGGCGGCATTCCCGTAATCTGGAACACCGCTGTCGCGCCGCTGACGGACGCCCGCAGCTTATTGGTGATATCCAGCGAGATCGTGGCTTCCGGTTCCATGCGCACGAAAACCTTGCGCTGCACGGGAACCGAAAACGCAGCCGGGCGGAACTCCAGCTTGCCCTTGCAGATGCGCACCTGGTCTATGAAGCCGGGGAAACCGTGGTAATAGCTGCCCACACGATCGCCGATCATCAGGTCCTTCACACCGGGGGCTACATCCTTGCGGCCGGGCGCGGTGCGTGTCCCGGCAAGACTGCCGTTGATGAAGAAGCTGCCGGTACCCGCTCCGTCATAGGTGAAGGCAATATGGGTCCAGATATCCACCTCGAAAGGCGCGCGGTCGCTGACGAAGACCTCGGTATCAGCGCCGAAGCCCAGCTCCATCCTCAGGTTCCGCAGAGCGCCTGATTCGGGGTTCAACACCAGCTGCATACCGGTCTTGTCCACATAGCGGTTGTCCAGGAGAAAAGACTCCGGATAGCCCTTCATCTCGGGCTTGGGCTTGATCCACATTTCCACCGTGAACGCGCCGCGGGGGGTGAGGTCCGGGTGGGCTTTGGCGCTAGCCCGGTGAGGGGCATCTTCCACGGGCCAGCCCGCGAAAGTTTCGAGCGCCCCACCGAACCGGCCGTCGGGCGAGAACTTGGCGCCCTGCAGTCGGAGGTCATGTCCGTGCCCAGAGAGGTCTTTGGCGGCCTCGTCGCCATCGAACTGCCAGAGGGCCACTACATGATCGCCGGTTGCGTCTTCGCCTGCATACGGGCTCAGATAGGACTCGGCCAGTTGCACCGGAGCCTTCGCCTCCTGCTGGGCCAGCGCGGGCAGCCACAGAGAGATGAGGACAAGAATCAGCGAGACTGAGTGTCGCATGGTGTCATCCTTTCTCGAGCCACCGGTCTCTTCGCATGCGCCAGGCGCCGCCGGCAACCAGCGCGGCGGCGCCTGCAGGACTCTGCTTCCGCCACCGGGAGAGCTCCTGCTTACCCTGCTTTCGCAGGCTTCAGGTCTCCGCTCTCTACCATCGCGGCCAGCGGGTTGTCTTCGATGTCCAGCGGGAAGTCTACGCGGCCCCGGCGCCGGCTGGACTCATAAGCCCCGAAGATGATCTCCGTGGCAACCAGCGCGTTTTCCGCATCAAGCTGGCACTTGCGGCCATTCACGAGACAGTCCACCACATCCGCGATGGCGCGCTCGATGAAGTTCGGCCCGTGGATGCTGGCGCCACCGGTGTCCGGCACGGTCCAGTCCTTCTCCCCTGAAAGCTTGTAGCGAATTGGCGGGCCATTGACCACCCCCACGTCGATCACACCCTCGCTGCCGATGAGCCGGTCCACGCAGCCTACCGGGTTGGCATCCCCCGGCTTGCCGGTCATCACCAGGCCGAAGACACCATTCTGGTACTCGGTGAGCATCACCTGCTGGTTCTCATTGTGCGAGCCGAAGACCAGATTCTCGGTGCGATAGTCAACCTGGCAGATGACCCACTTCGCGGGCACGCCATCGCCCAGGAAGAAGCTGAACATGTCGATGAAGTGGGTGCCGGTGTCATACAGGTTCCCGGCGCCGCATTCCAGCCGCCACAGATCGCCGATTGCGCCCTCGTCCAGCATCTGCTTGGCGATCATGAAGGGCTCGCCATAGCGACGCTGGTGGTTGAAGGTTAGCTGGACGCCTTTCTCTTTCGCCGCCGCGGCCATGCGCTTGGCGCCGCCCCAGGTGTCAGCCATGGGCTTCTCGCAGTGAATCGCTTTGACGCCCGCGTTGATCGCGTCAAGCACCATGGGCTCGTGCAGGTGCATCCAGGTGCAGACGCTCACGATGTCCAGCTTCTCATTGGCCAGCATCTCGCGGTAATCCAGGTACACGCCGGGGATATCGTAGGTATCCGCGAAGGCCCTGGCGTTCTCTTCCACGATGTCCGCGCAAGCAACCATGGTGCAGTTGTCCAGTTGCTTGAAGGCATTCGCGTGCTGGTAGGCCATGGCATAGCCCATGGCATCTCCCCGTTCCTTTTTCCGTCCGGTGCCGATGACTCCGACCCTCAGTTGAGTCACAAACGATCCTTCCTTTCGCCTATTCGAGGGGGCGATGCACGCCCATCCTCCTGGAACGCCCGCACATTTCGCCGGCAGTATAAAAGTACCTGCCCACCACGCACAGGTAGACCATAGCGGTGGGCGTTGCGGCCTGCAGGACAACAGTCTCCGGTTTGGACGCTGGACACGGACGGCGGCGGGCGAGACGCCCGGCCCACGCGGGTAGAGGCAGACGACCGGCGCGGCATGAGCCCGCGCCACACAGACGGCGAAGGCAGACGCGCGGCGCATGCATGGAGGAACCCGCGCGCCCGCAGGGGAATTGGGCACAGGGACGCAGAGTGCATTCACAGACCGACCACCGGGAGCCCTGGGCATGCAAGACCGCATCCGTCAGTACCTCGACGCCGCCGCACGTGGGGCCGACTACCTGCTGTCCATGCAGAATGCGGATGGCTCCTTCATCCGCGAGAACCTGCAGGCCGATGTGTACCACAAGGCGCCTCAGGCACTGCTCCTTACGGGGCATCCGGCGGCGGCGAACCGGCTGCTGGAGTGGGTGAAACGCAATGACCTGCGTGAGGGCGGCCGTCTGCACCATTTCGACGCGGGTCTGGCGCTCTACAAGACCAACTGGCTCTGTCAAGGCGCCCATCGCATGGGCCGGTTCGACATCTCGATGCCGGTGATGCGCTTCATCCTCGGATGCCAGGCGCCCTGCGGCGGGTTCTTCCAGTGGCCCGAGATCAATGCGGTGATCGAGCCGGTCTGCTCAGCCTGGGGTGGGATGACAGCGCTGTACATGGGACACGTGGATGCTGCTGAGAAAGCAGGCCGGTTTCTGCGGAGCATGCTGGAGCAGCAGCCGGACGCCCGGCGGTTCTATTTCCAGACAGACCCCGAGGGCGAACTGAAGCTTGACGGGCCATTCGTGGATGCAGATCAGCCTGCGCAGGCGTACTACTGCCCGGGTATCGCCGCCCTGTTCTGCATCCGCCTGTATCTCGCCACCGGTAGCGAGGATGCCCTCGACACCGCCACGCGCTTATTGCTGTTCCAGATGAACTGCGCCGAGGATGCTTTCGCATATCCGACCGCGGGAAAGTCGGCAGTTGCGGCCGCCACGCTGTACGCGGTCCTCGGAGACGTTCGGGCGCGAGATGCGGCCTGCAGCATGGGGGATTACCTGGTGTCCGAACAAAGCGACGAGGGCTGGTGGCGCAACCCGCACAGCGACGACACCGTGGTGCGGCTGGATCACACCGCCGAGTTCGTAGTCTTCCTGAGCGAGATCGCCGCGATGCTTTCTGTGCGATCGTAGCCCGCAAGAAAGGCGGAGAAGCCATGGAACCATTGGGCCGGGACCTGCGTGACCTGCTGCCGGTGGTGGATGAGACCGTGGCGGCGTCGGTCCGCGCCATACGCAAGCAAGAGATCCGTCGGCGGGAGCCTCACCACCACGAGGAGTTCCACATTCGCGTCATTGAGGAGCCGGGGGAGTTCTACGACGCACTCGCCACCAACATGCTGCGGCGAATGAATCAGGCTGCAGCGGAAGACCGGCCCTTTGTAGGCGTGTTCCCGGTGGGCCCCGTCGGGCAGTATGAGCGCCTTGCCCAGAAAATCATCGCCGAGCGCGTGGACCTGGACCATTGCACCCTGTTTTTCCTGGATGAGTACGCTTACCCCAACGGCCAGACCATTGACAAGTCATCCCCCTGGAGCTTTGAATACACGGCCCATCGGCACCTCTTCGATCTCATCAGCGACACCGGCCTCGACCTGTCGCGCGTACACTTCCCCGGGCCTGACAACATCGACCGATACGATGAGATGATTCTGGATGCCTCGAACGGCCGAGGCGCGGATGTGGTTTACGGTGGCGTGGGTTGGTGTGGCCATTTCGCGTTTTGGGAGCCGCATCTGATTGAGGAATTCGCATCGGAAGTTGACTGGATGGGGGCGCACTCGGCGTTCGTACGCCTGCATCCCATGAGCCTGCTGCACAACTCGCTGCGGGCCGGGGGCGACTGGACCAGCATCCCGCCGTGCGCATACACAGTGGGGCCCGGGGTGATTCTCGGAGCGAAATACCGGAGCTTCTGGCTGGACGCACACCTGGGATCGGGGATGAGCTGGCAGCGGTTCATCGGCCGCCTGGTCACCCACGGCCCGGTGACTCCGCAAATCCCGGCATCATACCTGCAGACGCTTCCCGGGGATGTGGTCTTCCTGGGTGCGGTGGCGGAGGACATCGGCGGACCGAGAGTCTCGTGGCAGTGAGATGGGCCGGGAACGGCGAGCAGAGAACTGTGATTGGGCAGGCGGGAAGGCGGGCGGCGGAAAAGTGCAAAGGCAACGGCGAACGGCTGGTGGGCGAGACGCCCGCCCCACGCACTCAATAACGGACGTCAGCTGGGTGCCTTTGGTGCCACGCCCGGCCCTGTCTGGTGGCCTCTGCCAGGGGGACCGCCTTGACACGCCGTCGCGTCCGGCAGGACGCGTGGTCATGACGCTGTGGCTACGGAGCGTCATGATCCACAGGCCCGTGCTTCAGCGCGGGCCATCCTCGCGGACCGGTACCCTAACCTTCTTCGTGCTTGATGGGCAGGATCGCTCGGAAAGTGCTGCCGACACCCAGTTCGCTCTCGATCTGCATTTCCCCGCCGTGGGTCTCGATAACCCGCCGCACGTAGACCATCCCCAGGCCAATGCCGCCCGCCTGCTTCTTTGATATATCCGTGCGGAATCCGGCCTCGCGCCCGATCTTCTCCAACGCATCGGGCGGGATACCAATGCCCTGGTCGCGAACTTCGAGGATCGCATTATCGCCGCGCTGCTCGATATGCAGCGTGATGGTGGTGCCCGGATCTGAGTACTTGGCCGCGTTTTTCAGGAAGTTGTCCAGTATCGAGATGATCTTGCCCCGATCGCCCTCCATGATGAGGTTTTCTGGGACCTCGAGCGCCACATTATGCCGATTGAGGGCATCAGCAAGTTCCTGGAGTACCTGGCGCACGGCCTCCATGAGATCGAACTCCTGTATGTCCAGCTCAATCTCCTTGCCGGCGTGGATACGCGAGATATTCAGGGTTTCGGCAATCAGGCGAAACATCCGGGATGACTGGATCAGCGCCGTCCCAACGAACTCCTTGATGATCTCCAAGTCATCTTCGGTCATGTCCGGCCCCAGCATATAGTCGATGGTCTGCAGGTTGCCCTCGATGACTGTCAGCGGCGTGCGGAGTTCGTGGGCCACCTGCCCAGTGAGCTCCTCCGCGGCGGTGGTGAAGGGGGACTGGGTGAAGGCGATGATGAGCTGGCCGTCGGGCGTGCGCTGGATATTGGTGTTGTACGTCTCGCCGTCTCGGGCGATGAAAGACCCGTAAGACTGGTCTTCGCCATCGAACACGGCCTTGAGCATCTGGGAGATCTGGTTGCCATAGTCGAAGGTGCGCAGGTCTCGGCTCTGGGCGAGGTCAGCCTCGAGGATCCGCAATGCTTTCGTGTTTGCGACAAGGATCGTTGCGTCCTCATCCACGAGCATCAGCCCCACGGGGACTGTCGCGAATGCGGTCTGGATCTCATCGAACTCCTGCAACTGCTCCTCGACAAGAAGAGCGGCTGCCTGCGGGGCAAAACGCCGGACAAGTGTGACGTCGTCATCATCAAAGGGCTGTCCTCCGCGCTTGTTCCACAGGGAGAGAAGGCCGACCGGGCGAGCGACCGGCTCTTCGTCAGACTCCACTGGCTCGCGGGTCCAGATGATAGGAACCAGCATGACCGGCGAGACGCTCTCTCCGCGAAGGACTTCGACCGTCTCATCCAGGAGCACCGGCGTGCGGGTCTCCAGGGCCTTCTGCGCGGCGGCGGCCAGAGGCGCGTCGGTATCGAGATCGATCTCACGCGCGTCTTCAAGTGACCGGGATGATTGCAGGTTCACCAGGGCTTCGGGCCGCAGATGATTGGATGCCAGGCCCAGCCCATAGCACACCACGCCTTCAGTGCGGATGATCTGCGCAACACGTTCGCAGAACCTGAACAATGTCCTCGATGGCATGCATGACCTCCCGGGAAGTCCATCGGCGGCCCGCAATGACGCGGGCGCCAGCGACAGGCCACAGGAGCCTCCACCTGTGGCCGCGCGGTCCTTTGGCGCTGCCCATTGACCGGCCAGGTGACACGGCGGGGAGCGCCGGAGTGACTGGTGCCTGTGCATGATAGCGCACATCGGCGAGGTGTCAAGTCAGGAGGCACACCATTCCCGGCGGCCAGACCTTGCCGAGAAGGTCCACAATGACACAGAGGCGAATTTGCTGTCCCATTGCCGTGTGGCATTCTCTGCCCGTATCGACCGTGAGCCAAAGGAGCCCGTGCCTTGACTGATCCCCTCTTCGCTGCCGCGCCCGTTGTCCTGGCTGTCTCTGCAGCACTGGTCCTGGCTGGAGCCGCGCAAGACGAGGATGTGCCGCCCGCGTTTCCGGGCCAAGCTTCCGACTATCACGGCTACGCCCGCCACGACTTCGTGGTCGACGGCTGCCCGGTAGTGGTTGTCCGCCCGAAGCAGGTGGCCGAAGGCCGTCCTTGGATCTGGCGCGCTGAGTTCTTCGACCACCGCCCAGAGACCGACCTGGCGCTGCTCAAGCTGGGCTGGCACCTGGTGTATATGAACGTTGGGAATACCTTCGGCTGCCCATCGGCGATGGCGCATTTCGATGTGATGTACCGCGAGATGACAGGCAAGTACGGACTGGCTGAGAAGACGGTGCTGGAGGGGCTTAGCCGCGGCGGCCTGTACTGCTATAACTGGACGGCACGCAATACCGACAAGGTGGCATGCATCTACGGCGACGCGCCTGTGTGCGATTTCAAGAGCTGGCCCGCCGGAAAGGGCGCGAGCCCCGGCAGCAAAGAGGACTGGCAGAAACTCATCCGGGACTACGGATTCGCCTCTGAGGAGGAGGCGCTGGCGTACCCGCTCAACCCCGTGGACAACCTTGCGCCGCTGGCGAAGGCAAAGATACCTTTGATCCACGTGTATGGAGACGCGGATGAGACTGTGCCGCCGGAGGAGAACACCCTGGTGGTGAAGGAGCGGTACGAAAAGCTGGGCGGGGAGATAACGCTCATTGCAAAGCCGGGCGTCGGGCACCATCCCCACGGCCTGGACGACCCGACGCCCATCGTGCAGTTTATCCTGAAGTGTGTGGCGCCCAAGGACTGAGAGGACCGCGGACACGCCCTCTCAACGATCTGTGATCCGCAAGTGCTCGAAGGTCACTTCTCCGTTCTCAGCAACAAGCCCCAGCGCGCCAGAGGGCCGATCATACATTCGGCTCACGAGAGCAACCTGGTCGCCCACGAAGACTTCGAGCACGGTCCCTTGAACGAAAACGCGTACGCTTGTGGGCGGCTGTTCGACGCAGACGGGTGCCTGAAAAATGGGTTCGCCGGGTCCGTACGGTCCCCACGCGCTGATCCGGGTACGGTGCAGAGCGGGCTCAAGGCTCACCACGTAGCCGGCGTCGTATCCGTCGGACATCCGCAGGACAATGTGGGCCCGGGCCGAAGGGTTGTCGAAGCTCAGGCACGCCTGCAGCAGATAGCTGTCCGGCACCTGAAGACGACTTAGGGCTCGACCGTCCAGCTTTCTTCCGACAACACAGTCGCGATCCACGTGCCAGGCCCCTGTCACCGCCTGGGTCTGCTGCAGGCCGGCTTCGTCCACCACCGGTCGCGAGAAGGCGTGCAGGACTTCCTCCACAGGCCGAACGCAGACACACCCGTTTGGTCTGCAGACCAACTCGCGCGGGATGCACATATGCCCGCCCCACTCCCAGTTTCCGCTGTCCGTCTCACCCTCGCGGCTGGCGACCCAGCCGAAAGCCACGTGGCGCTGGCCGTCGAACAAACGCTTGATGGCGTAGTTGCGGGGACAATCCAGGAACTCGTTGGGGGGCGCCTGCCAGGGTCCACGGGGCTCAGGCGCGGTGGCGACCGCGGTCACGTGGGTCGAATACAGCATGAACCACCGCCCGGTGGCGGGGAACAGATCACTACATTCGGGGCACCAGATCTTGCGCGGCGTCCACAGCGGCGGCTGGAGGTTCCAGCTCTGGAGATCCGGGGAAGTGGCTAACCCGATGCAGCCGGCCGCAGGTACCGGCGACCCGGCTTCACGCGCGCTGATGGTCATCCAGAAGCAACTCTCGTCATCGTTCCAGAATACGAAGGGATCGCGAAAGTCCTGGCCCTCGTAGAGAGAATTGTCAATCACCAGCACCGGATTGGCGGGGTCCTTCTCCCACGAAATCAGGTCGGCGCTTGTAGCGTGCATGATGACCTGCTTACGTTCCAGCGCCTCATTGTGCCCGGTGTAGAAGATGTGAAAGGTGCCCTCGTGCTCGATGACACTCCCGGTCCAGCAGTCACCACCGTCGTGATCCTTCGATTCGCCAACGGGAAGCGCTGTGGGCAACTCGGCCCAGTTCACCAGGTCGCGGCTGGCGATGTGGGCCCACGGCGTGCCCCCGAACCCACGCTTCAGGTAGAAGACGTGGTACACCCCTGCCCAGTAGAAGGGGATACAGTCCCCCACGTATCCGCCGTCAGCGGGCCTGAAATGGAAGGGTGATCCGTGGCTCATTGTGAGCGCCTCCGCATGAAGAGCGTTGCACGCCCCTGATAGGATAATTCACCCCGACAGCGCCGGAATCCTCCACGCGCGTGAAGGTAATCGGGAACCAGGGGGCTAACTCTCCCCCATTACTGCGGCCGGAGGTATAGCCATGCGTCTGGCGATGACCTGCGCACTCACCATACTCATCCATATTCCGCTGCTTGCGGCCGTTTCACCGGAAGTCGTGAACGGGGGCTTCGAGACCCTCGGTGACGACGGCCTGCCCGTGCAGTGGAAGGCCTTCGGCCCGCAGAACTGGGATTTCACGGCGGAAGCCGCTCACACCGGCGAGCGCGGCCTGCGATTCCGCCCCAGTGACGCCCAGCAGTGGTTCCGGCAGCAGCAGCCGGGCTTCGCGACCCGGTCCTATACCGTCTCCGGGTGGTTCCGCGGGAATAATCTCAAGCTCGGAGAGAGCAAGGACAAACACGCGCGGCTCTATGTTCACGTGCTCTATCAAGACCGGCCCTATTCGGACGCAGACCATTTCTACTATGACTTGCCCACCGGCACCTATGACTGGCGCCGGGCTAGCGTGCGCATCGTCCCGAAGACCACCTGGCCCGTGAGTGACTTCTGGGTCACGCTGACCAGCCAGTTCGAAGCAGGAACGCTGGACTGCGACGACATCAGCATTGAACCGGCGACACCGATGGGAGGTGCGAGTGTGCTTGACTGGACCAATGGCGCGCACCCTATTGTGCTGACGGATATGAGTAAATGCGAGCCCGCGGAGGCCCTTGCTGACCGCAGGCTCAAGGGCAAATGGAAGATACTCGACTACAAGGCCGGGCCTTACCAAGGCAAGATGCTTTCTGCGAACTTCGAACAGGACGCGCCGCCGGTTACCCTGCCCCTGAATGTGAACGGCTGGCATGCCATCTACCTGGGCATCTATGACGGCAAGGTGCGCGTGAAGCTCACGTCGGACCCCGCGTATGTTGGGCGCGTGCCCTGCTCGGGAAGCATCTCCGAGGTTTTCTTCAAGGCCGCCGATCTCACCGGCGAGAGCATCCAGTTCGCGCAGCAGTCCAAGGGTCATCCGCACGAGTGTCAGGTGGCCTATGTCAAGCTGGTGCCTCTCACGAACGAGGAAGTTGCGCAGATCCAGGCGGACCGCGCTGACATAGCCCAGCGCAATCTCGCAACAACCATCGATGGCTTCAGCTTCCTGTGGGACCGCGGCTGCGTGACCCTTGAGGAACTGCAGGAGGAGACCGAGGAGTACCGCCATTCCGACTTCGGCACCCTCTACCTGCAGATGACCGGTGCGGACGCGGTGAACTATGAGACGCAGATAGGTGAGAACATCGGCATCGACGACGGCAGACTCATCCCCGTCTTCCCACGGGACGGGGACCGCATCTACGCCGAATCCCTGCAGGAACGCATCCGGCTGGGGATCAACGCCACCCAGGCGCTTATCGAAGGAGCCCACGACGTGGGCATGACCGTCTTCGCCACCATCCGTCCGGCAGCTTGGCAGTTCCCGCCGCCCATGGAGGAGTTCTTCCGCAGCGACTTCTATGATGCCCACCCGGAGTGGCGGTGCGTAGACCGAGACGGAACTCCGGTGGCCCGCATGAGCTTTGCGGTGCCTGAAGTCCGCGCCTACCTGATCAACGTTCTGCGCGAGGCCGTCCAGTTCGGTGCGGATGGGGCGTGTGTGCTGTATAATCGTGGCCTGCCCATAGTGCTGTGGGAGGAGCCCTTCTGCGCGCTTTTCCGCGAAAAGTACGGAGAGGACGCACGCGCCGTTCCGGAGACCGATCCTCGCCTGGTGGAACTGCGCACGGATATTGCCACGCAGTTCATGCGCGAGATACGCCAGATGCTTGATGCCGAACAGGCGCGTCGTGGCGACGGCAGACGCCTGAAGATTGCCGCAATGACGCTGGCGAACGAAGCGGATAACGTGAAGTATGGTGTAGACATTCGCAAATGGGTAGATGAGGGGCTGCTGGATGAGGTCGCGCCGTATCTCGGCGCAGGGGGAGGCTCAGCAAAAGCGTACGACCTGGAGTTCTTTGCCGAGGCCTGCGGGGCGAAAGGCGTGCCTTGGCGCCCCACCATCGTGGCATGGCAGGCTCCGACTGTCGAGGAAATGCGTCGTCTGGCCGTGCAGTACCGCGACGCAGGCGCCGCAGGCGTCTGCTTCTGGGATGGGAACAGCCTGACCACCGCGACCGACAAGTGGTCCGTTGTCTCGCGCCTGGGGCACCTCGAGGAGATGCGTTCGCAACTTGAGATGGGTGCGCCCCAATGCAGTTGGGTTCGTCCGGAATGGCTCGGCGGCATGTACGTCGGGAGCCGCTACCAGACGACCTGGGGGTTTTGATCGGTCCGCCGTTAGTGGAGCGGAAGTTCCGTGACCTTGACTGCCTGGGGCGTCATCTCCCCCGCCGCCCTTCATTGCTGACGGAACGGACCGTCCTATCGCCCTTGTCCGCGTGAGGCGAGCGTCTCGCCCGCCGCCCTTCGCTCATCGAAACGCTCAACGAGGCACGATTGATGACACCGAACCTGGCCTCCCAAGCCATCGCCGCACTGATCGCGAATATCGAGCGCGTGATCGTCGGCAAGCGTGAGACCGTGGAGCGCACAGTGGTGGCGTTGATCTCCGGCGGGCACGTGTTGATCGAAGACGTGCCAGGCGTGGGCAAGACCATGCTGGCTCGGTCGTTGGCACTCAGCATCGGCGGGCAGTTCCAGCGTATCCAGTTCACTCCGGACCTCCTGCCCACCGACGTGACCGGTGTGTCTATCTACGACCAGTCCACCCAACGCTTCGAGTTCCGCAAAGGCCCGGTATTTGCCAACATTCTCCTGGCTGACGAGATCAACCGCGCCGGACCGCGCACCCAGTCGGCGCTGCTCGAGGCGATGGAAGAGCACCAGGTCACCCAGGACGGTGTCACCTACCCGTTGCCCGACCCGTTCATGGTCATCGCAACTGAGAATCCCATCGAGTACGAGGGCGTTTACCCGCTGCCCGAGTCTCAGCTTGACCGGTTTCTCCTGCGCCTGGAGCTTGGGTATCCGTCGCGGGAGGAAGAGAAGACGGTGGTGAAGCGCCAGCTTATTGCGCATCCGGTCGAGTCTCTGGAACCGGTGGCTTCTGCCGATGAGATCGCCCGCGTCAACGAGGTGGTCCGAGCATGCCATGTGGCGGAGGAAGTGTACAACTACGCGCTGGACATCATCCAGGCCACGCGGGAGTCGGAGTCCCTGCGCCTTGGTGCCAGCCCGCGCGGGACAGTGGGCCTGATCCGCTGCGCCCAGGCACTGGCCACGCTTCGGGGCCGCGATTTCGTTTCTCCCGACGAGATCAAGGAACTCGCGCCCAGCGTCCTCGCCCACCGGGTGATCCTGAGACCGGAGGCGCGAATGAGCGGCCACACGGCCCATGACCTGATCCTGCGGATACTCGAGCGCATCCGCGTGCCGGCCTGAGCCACCGGCGAGATGGGCGATTTCGATTGTATGCCCTCTGCCGTTCCACTTGCTCGCTTGAGGCGGCGGCTCGCCCGCTACCAGCAGCCGTTCCTACATATCCTGACCGGAGCAACAGAAAATGCGCATCGCCATCGGGGGCATTTCCCACGAGACAAATACCTTCGCCCGCGGCCTGACAACCATCGACGATTTCCGCCGCCCGGGGGGATTTCCCGGGCTTCTCGAGGGGCGCCAGGTCATCGAGCAGTTGCGCGGCAAGAATATCGACACCGGCGGGTTCCTTGAGGCGTCGGAGCGCCTGGGGTTCACCGCGGTGCCGCTACTATGGACCTTCGCCCAGCCCTCGGGCATCGTGGAGCAGGCCGCATTCGATGAGCTTCTCGGCCTACTGCTGGACCGTCTTCGGCTGGCCATGCCCGTGGACGGAGTTCTCCTGGACCTGCATGGCGCCATGGTGACCGAAGAGCTCGAGGACGCCGAAGAGGCCATTCTGGACGGCGTGCGCAGCGTAGTCGGTCCGTCTATCCCGGTGGTCTGCACTCTCGATCTACATGCCAATATTACTCCCGCGATGGCCGGGGTGGCCACCGCACTGGTGGGCTACGATACTTACCCGCACGTGGACTGTGCCGAGAGAGGTCTTGAGGCTGCGCAGATCGTTCTCGACGCCGCCCGGGGCGCGATCACGCCAACGACGGGCTACGCCCAGGTGGACATGCTCATTAGCCCGCCAAAACAGTGCACTCTGGTGTCCCCGATGAAGGAGTGCTTCGAGCTGGTGCGGGAGATGGAGCGCCGCCCCGGGATTCTGGACGTCACTCTTGCGGGCGGGTTCCCGTTCGCCGACATCCGCCATGCCGGGGTGTCTGTAGTGGTGAACGCCGATAACGACGCCCGCCTCGCCCAGGAGACGGCCGATGAACTCGCGCGATATGTCTGGGATCGCCGGGAGGAGTTCCGCCTGACCCTTACCCCCGTCCGGCAGGCGATCCGGGAGGCTATCGCACTCAATGAGGGCCCGGTGATCCTGCCAGACGGCTCAGATAACCCCGGCGGCGGCGCGCCTTGCGACGGCACTGCGCTGCTGCGGGCGCTGGTGGAGATGGACGCGCCCCGCTCGACTCTCGCGGTCATCGTGGACCCGGAGTCGGTCGCACGCGCGATTGCGGCGGGGGTCGGGAACCGTGTGAGGCTTCGGGTGGGTGGGAAGACCGACGACCTGCACGGCGAGCCCCTGGACCTGGAGGGCTACGTGCGCCTGATCTCTGACGGCACGTACGTGAACCGCGGGCCGATGATGACGAACATGCCTGTCAATCTAGGGCGCCTGGTGGTGTTCGTGGTGGGGGATGTGGAGGTGCTCATCTGCGAGCGCCGGGCGCAGCCTTTCGACATGCAGTGCCTGCGCAGCGTGGGCATTGAGCCCACCGACCGGCTCATAATCGGCCTGAAGTCGGCTGTGCATTTTCGGGCGGACTACCAGCAGATTGCCCGGAAGATCATCGAGATTGACACACCCGGCATACACAACCCGGATGTCACCCGGTACAACTACAAGCGCCTGCGACGCCCGATCTGGCCGCTTGATGAGATCTGAATCAATAGCCGCCGCCGGACGCCGGCAGCACATCTGGAGGCCGGACAATGGGTGCTCCTGATTTCTTCTTTGCGGTGAACGCGACGTTCAGACACATTCTCGACACCTACGGCGAGGAGGCGCTCCATCGCTACTGGTACGAGATGGGGCGCGAGCATTATCGCGCCGTGACCGAGGCCATCTGCAAACGCGGACTGACGGCGCTCAAAGAGCACTGGGATGCGCTTTTCCCCGAAGAACCCGGCAGCGAAGTCGAGACACGCCTGGAGGACGACAGGTTGACCCTCGAGGTGCGCACCTGCCCGGCAATCCTGCACCTGCGGACCCACGGGCGAGATATCCTGCCATGCTACTGCGATCACTGCACACACGTATCCCGCGGTATGTGTGAACCGGCCGGGGTGAGTGTCGAGGTGACCGGGGGCATGGGAAGCTGTGTTCAGGTGTTCAAGCGCGGCTGATGCCCATGCAGGGGTGCGTCTCAGTTCTGCAGGCATCTGCGGGCCATCTATCGCTGGCCCAAGGGTGCCTGGACCGATCGGAATCACCCGCTTGCTCTGTTTGGCGTTGGGTCCGCCGGCCCGAGCGTGTTGGAATCTCGCTGGTGGGCCCTTTGCCTCACAGTCCGCGAAGCGGGCGAAAGCTTATAGCCTCTGGTGGAGTGGGTCGAAGCGGAACGGAACCCGTGGACTCGGTGCGCACAGAAGGCTTGAGCCCCCAACGGGGGCGACAGAAATGAACCAGAAGGGCGCTGCACCGTTGTTTCTTCCTTTCCGGGGCATCCTGGGTGATTTTCGGGCGCCGGAGTTCAGAGTCCGCGGCTCGCATCGCGGTCTCTGGGGTAACGTCGGCGTCGCTTTTCGTCGCCGGGTACACCCGGGGAAAGAGATGACGCCCCGGCTCGATGGAACCCGCCTACTTTCGGAGAACGCGCGCCCCCATAAAGGTTGTGCTCGCCCGGCTATTGTATTATAGTGAGTGTGCAACATCGTCAGCCGCGAGACCGCAGTCGACACGAGCGAGGGCTCTGGTAAATGGCCAGCAGCGGAAGTGACCGCAACACCATCCTCGTGGTGGATGATGAGCGAGACGTCGTTCTTGCTACGCGCATCTTCCTCGAGGCCGAAGGGTACAATGTCATAGAAGCATTCGACGGTCTGGAGGCGCTTCGCATGCTCGAGACCGTGCAGCCCGACCTCATTATGCTCGATGTCCGCATGCCCAGGCTCAATGGGTGGAAGACCCTCGAGGCCATCCAGGCCGACGAGAAGCTCCGAAATATCCCCGTACTCATGCTCACATCCATGAACGACCCTGGCCACATGGCAACCGGGATCAACCTCGGGTGCACGTGGTATTACACGAAGCCGGTAACGGACTATGGAGACCTGGCACTGGTGGTGCGGCGCATTCTCGAGTCCGTCCAGCCGCCGACCAGTCCGTAACCCGAGGGAACCAGCGTTCAGGGATTGCACGTCCGCGTCAGCCGTGGCGAGAATAGCACTTCTACCCAGTCTCGCCGGCCGGTTCCGGGAGGACTGAGGCACGACCGCAAATCGCGGGTATCTCGTGGTCGTTGGGGAGGGCTTGGTTCGGGGGTGCACAAAAGCGGGGGCGACAGTACGTTTGGCGTCTTAGTCGATTACGGGTGGCGCATGCTTAGCGGCATGCGGTGGTTCACTTTGCGTGTCGGC
This sequence comes from Armatimonadota bacterium, assembly GCA_013314775.1. Classification (NCBI taxonomy): domain Bacteria; kingdom Bacillati; phylum Armatimonadota; species Armatimonadota bacterium. The sequence goes on from JABUFB010000008.1 coordinate 934,534, forward strand.
TGGACCGGTGTCGTTCTTATCTCCCTTGTGGCCACCCTTCTCGCCTGCCGGTGGTCCGGGGCACTGTCTGTCTCCGAGTTCGCCGTCTTCGACGTCCTGATGCGGATGCGCCCGCCTGCCGAACCAAGCCCGGAGATCGTGCTGGTCGGTATTACCCGGGAGGAAATCGAGAATTACGACGAGCTACGGTCCCCCGAATGTGCGTGCGAGCTTGTGCCCCGCTCCAGGATCGGAAATGCCATCAAACGGGTAAAGCGTGCAGGGGCTCGCGTGGTCACCGTAGACCTGATGTTCTCACAGGTGTGCCCCGTGTACAGAAATACCCCGGCGTGGCATGACAAGCCGCTCATAGAGTCCTTCCACATGCCGGTTCCCACCGTCATCGCCGCCAACACCAACTCCAACCCGGACTGGGTGGAGTTCAGGGATCCGCCGGAGCCTTTCACCCAGGGCACCCACACGGTCATCGCCTCCCCGGTTCTGTGCAACCCGCACGGGATAGTCCGGGGCGTCAGCCTTATGCAGCACGGCCTCCTTCCCTCCGGGACGAGGGACAACATCGGAAGACACCTGCAGCCCGTGGGTACTGTGTATCTACCCCTCTGCATGGCGACGTACGCTGCCTGGCTGGGCGTGCCGTATGCTATCCCCGAACCCACGTCACTCCACCAAATGGGGCTCAATGGCAGGGGCATCCCGGTCTGGTCGTGTGAGGCCGTTCATCTGATGGAGCCGCTGGCCAGCGCATCCGTAAGCGACACGACGCAGGCGAACCGCTGCTTCATGCTGATAAACTGGGTAGGGCCTCCGGGTTCATTTCCCACATACCCGATAGGCTCCGTGCTGGATGCGCCCCAGGAAAAGCTGGTGGAGCGCTTCGGCGGCAAGATCGTGGTGTTCGGATCCCTCGCAGACCGCGGAAGCACGCCCATGGGTCGGGCAGTGGTGCCGGAAGATCCGGAACGGGCCGACGAGAGTTGCGAGACCACCATGAGTGGTCTGGAGATGCATGCCAACGCCATCGACACGCTGTTGCGCAGGCGATTCATCAGACACGTCCCGAGCGGCTGGATGTGGGTGCTGATCTTCGGCCTGTGCCTGTCGACGGTTGCGTCCTTCAGGCAACTGGCAACCTGGTTGGCTGTCACCGTCGCATTGGGGCAGATTGCTTTTCTCTTCGTGTTGGCGGCAATCCTCATCCGCGCTGACTTCTGGTTGTTTTCCGTGACGCCATCAGTCGGCATTCTGCTGACAGGCGCGGTATCCGCGGTGTGGGCCTACTCATCGGCGCGGCGCGAGGCCATCGAGCTAGCTGGTCAGGTTCGGGCGCGAGACGCTATCACCCGCACTCTCGCACACGACCTGAAGCAGCCTCTTGCGGCAATTGGGGCGCTGGCGGTGGCTCTGCGGACCCAGCAGTCGAGGGGACCGATCGCGCCTGAACTGATTGACAAGATCCAGGAGCAGGTGTCCCGGGCGATTGGCGACATCGACGAACTGCTCAACGCCAACCCTGATCGGGAACTGGACATCAAGCCGCAGGAGTTCGACCTGGCCAAGCTCGCCCGTGACCTGGCCACCACCCAGGCCATGAAGTCCGATATTCATCGCATCGAGGTGTCGGCGCCCGAGGTATTTGTGGTGGAAGCCGATCCGAGATTTATCGCTCGAGCGATTAGCAATCTTCTCGACAACGCAATCAAGTACTGGCCGGAGGGGGGCACAGTCACTCTGAAGGTGGTCTCCGAGCCGCCCGATATGGCCGGGGTGCACGTCATCGATGGCGGAATCGGGATCCCGCACCACTTCCAGGATCGCATCTTCGAAGCGTATGAACGTGGCGCAGCGGCTGGTTCAGCCATCGAGGGCACCGGCATCGGCCTGTACTCGGTGCGCCGGATCGCCGAGGCCCACGGTGGCAGTGTATCCGTGGACAGCGCTCCGGGAGCTGGATCGCGTTTCACATTCCGGATCGCAGCGCGCACCCGTGTACGCGTCAACAATGAACAGGTGGCAGAAGGGCATGAAATCTAGCGTTCTGCGTACATCGATACTCTCGCTGGTTGCTCTCGGTCTACTCTCAGCGTGCTGGTCGGCGCCGATACCGAGAGCGCAAATCACCTCCCATACAGGGACGGTCAAGACACAACGCGCGGGACGGGGACCCTGGCTTGTAGTCAGGACTGCGGCCCACAAGAGACTGTACGCTGGTGATCACCTGATCACTGGGGAGACCGCCAAAGTCAGGCTGCTTATTGACGGCGCTCGCCTGGAACTGGGGCCACGCACGCACGTAATCATCCCTCCCCCGCCGGCACAGGGGAAGCCCAGCCAGTTGAGACTCCTGTGGGGGAAAGTCTGGAGCTGGATTGTTTCCAGACCAAATGTGGAGATTGTCACCGCCGGTGCCATCGCTTCGGCCGAGGGCACCCAGTTTGCCCTGGAAGCTGCCGAGAGCGGTTTCACCACGCTGACGGTCTATGAGGGCCTGGTGCGGTTCCACAACGAACTCGGACAGGTGGTCGTCGGAGCAAACGAGCAGAGCACTGCGGCCCCGGGGCAGGCGCCTACGCGGCCTATGCGCGTTGACCCGTCCGGCGCACTGCAGTGGGAAGCCTCCATGGAAACCATCCACCTAGACCTGGAGATGCGTTTCCTGCCCGGACTTACGAGAGAGCAGCTAATGACCGAAATCAGCGCGATGCAGCCCCCGGACGAGACATCAGAAGCGTCCGCGTGGCTCAAGTTCGGCGACTTGAACCATGACCTCGGGGAGTATACCGTCGCGGAGGAGGCGTACCGGGCTGCACTCAAGGCTGATCCGGGTAACCCCGAAGCTGAACTGCGGCTGGGCGCCTGTCTCCTGGGACAGAATCGCAGCGCCGAAGCATTGCAGGTTTTCGAAAAATGGACGAAATCGCCGCAGTACGGAGCCACCGCCCTTGCGGGAGCGGCAGCAGCGTATCTCATCGAAGGCGCCCCGAGCTCTCTCGCGCAGGCCAGGGCCAGCGTGGCGGCGGCGTGCGTCAAGGCTCCCGGCGACCCCCTGGTGCAGACGGTCCGCGGCGTGGTCGCCCTGCGATCGGGCGATCTCGAGGAGGCGAACCTGGGACTGTCCGAGGCGGTGCGGATCGCGCCGGACTTGTACCAGGCACACGCCTACCGTTCGTCCCTGCTCCTTCTCTCCGCGCGTCCGGAGGAGGCTCTGGCCAGCGCACGCATTGCTGTTCAGCTTGCGCCCGGGTCAGCCCTCGCCCAACAGAGTCTGGCGACGGCGCAATTCTACGCCGGTGACCTTGCCGGCGCGAAAGCCGCTGCCGAAGCCGCTCTCGAGATCGACCCCGACTCTGCGGCCGCCCAACTTGTTCTTGCTGACACTGCGGCCGCGTCGGGAGACCTGGACGCTGCTTATGTTGCAGCCCAGGCCGCGGTTGCCCTTGACCCACAAGATGCGCGAGCCTGGTCCACCCTGGGTATGCTGAGTCTCGCGCGCAACGACCTGAAAGTCGCGAAGAAAGCGTACACCCGCGCTGCCGAGCTCTCCGCCACCCTCGCGGGGCCCCAGGCAGGTCTCGGGATGGTCTACGCGCGCCAGGGCAAGCTCGCCCGGGCAATCGCCCTGCAGAAAGCGTCCATTGCTCTGGATCCGGGTTCGGCCGGCGCCCACAACAATCTGGGCGCGGTCTATCTGGCCACGGGGAACCTGGATGAGGCTGTGAGCGAGTTCCGACAAGCCTCCACGCTGCAACCCACCTGGGGCATGCCACACGCCAACCTCGCCATTGCCTACCTGGACCTCAACCGGTTCGCCGAGGCTCTCCGCGAGGCTGAGACCGCCGTGCAGCTCGGAGAACGCTCAGCGCGGGCATACACCACTCTGGCTCGCGTGTACCTCGAGCAGGATCGCACCAACAAAGCGTGGGCGGCGCTGCGCAAGGCAGTCGAGTTGGATAGCGACTACGCTCTTGCCCATCTGCAGCTTGCTGAAGTCTACAACCGCCTCGAGCGCCCGCGCGACGCACTCAAGGAACAGCGCGAGGGGCTCCGCCTTCAGCCGTCCGCGATCCTGGAAACCCGCGAGTATTCGCGCACCGAACTCAGGCTCGAAGCGGGAAGCTTCGCCGGGAACCTGAAGACCGACGGCCGGGGCGACGAAGGGCAGAATGCCTATTACCTCAATGTCGCTCACGAAGACGATGACTGGGACCGGCGGCGTTCCGACTGGGAACGCACTGATATACTGGGCATCGCGGGACGACAGGATGCCCCCGAACGAACCCAGGCGCTGATCATTGCCGCACAGAGCGAAGACCGGGATCGCCCGGGCGCCGAACTCCGGGGCGGAGTACCCGAAGATGCGGATTTCAACAGCAAGTTCGACGCTTTCGCTGTGGACTATCTCGCCACCCGGCCGATCAGCGAATGTGCCAGGATGACGTTGCGGCTCGGGTATTCGGACGCGCAACTGGAGGACAAGAACCCGGACAGCCTGCTGGGGGACCCGAAGTCCCTCCGACGCCTCGACACCCGGTACACCGCGCTCGCCGCCGAGGCACGGTTCGATGCCATGCCATCCCGTCACACCCGCCTTGCCGCGGGGGTATCGGTAAGTGACGAACAACGACGGCTGTCGGGTCTCATCACTTCGCGGACCAATGGCGCCCGCTCGTACACGCCTTTTGCGAACCGGGAGGATACCGACGGCGGCACCGCTTATCTCGAGCACGAGTGGCTGTTCGACAATAATACCCGCCTCATGGTGGGCGGGCGCATGGTGGCGCGGGACGGGATGGACCCTGTCTGGCGGCCAAAGGCGCAGTTCGTGAAGCCGATGGGCTCCAGCGGCACGCTGGTACTGCTCACGCACCCGATCTTCCGCGATGACATCTCCGCGCTGGCGCCGGTGGACCACTGGGCTCTGCGGGAGATGTCGCCGCTGGATCTGGCAACCGGCGGCTTCAGCCAGAGCTACGAGCTTCAGTACCAGCTCACTCCCGTGGATGGGTCGCTGGTTCGCGCGGGCATCTACTACCGAGACGCGGAGAACCTCATCGTTGACCTTGCCGACCCAGCCTGGGCTGCCGGAGAGGCAAGCACGGTGCTGGCGTCAGGCACGACCCGTGGCGCCGAGATCGAGTGGGAGAAATGGATCGGGCGAAATCTGAGCGCCGGCATCTGGGCGCGGTACACGGACAGCGAAAACGACGCCGCAGGCGGCCTGGAGATCCCGTACCAGCCTGAGATCGCCGGGATCGTGCGATTGGATTACATCGACGAGAACGGCTACCGCATCGGGGCCAACTGGACGTACATTGGCAAGCGCTACGCCGATCTGGCGAACACAGTGGAGCTGGACTCCTTCGACTTTGTGAATCTGCGCGTGGCACGACAACTCGATCTGCACACCGACCTCTTCGTGCACGTGGAGAACCTGCTGGATAGCGACCGGGCATTCTGGCTGAATTACCCTGCCCGGGGCAGGGACGTGCGCGCGGGCATCGAATACAGATTCTGAAGGCTACCGGCCTGTTGAGAGGCGATAGAGTATGACACACCTGACGCGGTCCGGATTGGCGCTGGGGACGATCACGCTCCTGGTCGTGCTTGGCGGCTGCTCCGGGTCGGGACAGCCCGTCCAAGAAGTGACCGGGCAATCCTACAAGTCACTGGCCACCGACCACCTGTCCGCCGTGGTGACCGTCCGCAGCTGGTTCAACATCATGCACCAGAAATTGGGTGTCGGCGCCGCGCAGGGCGGCTGCACCCCGACTTATTTCGAAGAACAATTGCCGGACGGTTCCACCCACGCGTGGGGGACGACCAGCGACTGCATCCAGTATGACTATGTGTTGCGCCCTGATGAATCGGGCTCAGGGACGCATACCCGGCCCGACGGCAGCCAGACACAGTTGCAATGGACAACACCCGTCTGGGAAGGCGACAAGGTCACTTACCACACCACCGAGACGCTCTGGACCGGCGGCACGCTCGATTACGACTTCAGCATTGATTTCTCCGTGCCGACTTCGCTGCAGAGCTGGGACGGCTATGCTCAGTTGCCCAACACTCAGCGTATGCAGTTCCGCGTGGTCCGGACCCAGGAAGTCGATGACAAGCTCTGGGTGACACTGCCTGACGGCGCCATGCTGTACGTGACCGTGCCAACCGCACCCGCCGATGGAACGTCCTATTGGCCTGTCTTCAGTTCGGGCGCCACCGGCACCTACACCGGTCCATCAGGGCGAACGCTAGACTTCACGATTCTCGGGGACGATGCGAGCGAGAGGTGGCAGAAGTGGGTCTTCCAGGGCTCGGATGGGTCGTCAGGTTCTTTCAACCTTGGGGCCGACTTGCTCGGCAGCGGCACACTGACCGACGGCACCCAGGTGATCGGAGCGCTTAACTGGCAGGCGGGCGCGATGACCGGCATTCTGGACCTCCTGGCAGCAGATACCACCGAAGTCACGCCATCGGCTGCGGCGCGGGACTTCCAGATCGATCGATGGATCACGAACATGGCTGCAATGGGTCCCGCGCCTATGTACTGATTGAGACGCACCGCGCTGGTCGCTCGGGTACCTGGCGACATGCGCAAAATAACAGGAGAGGGAGGGAGTTAATTTGGCGACAGTGAGCGGGACGCTGCTAAATGCCACACAGCCGAACGACCTGGACTTCTGTTCAGTACCCAGCGGAACGGTGGTCGCCTCAACCACCACCGACTCTCAGGGCAAGTACACCGTGCAGCTCGCGTATGGCAAGTACACCATCAAGGTGAACGGTGGTCCGGCGGTGAGTCCGGCCGAATTGAGAGTGTACAAACCATTGCACACAGGCGTAGACATCGATGGCGGAACGTACACGCTGTAAAATGCACGCAGACCTCGCGAGTGCAGCCGGTCTAGATGTGGGAGCATGAGTGCGGCGGCGACATTGCTGTCACCGTTATCCATCACATGCAAGTGGGAGGGTAACAGACCAATGGCTCTGGTTTCTGGTTATCTGAGGAATCCGTCAGGACCGTGCGTCGCAACCGCCGATCATACAATCAGGTTCCACTCAGCTAGCGCGGTGAACTGCAGCTCGACCGTGATCCGGTCCACGAGAACCGATGCGAATGGACACTACAGCCTCCTTCTGGAACGCGGCAAGTATCGGATCTCGGTCCTCAACCCGGCAGGCCAGCAATGCTGCTTCGCCACTCCGGATCCCCTCAACGTGGGGACTCTCGCCATGACCGTGAACATCTACGCGACGTGCGTGATCTGCCAGGGAAGCTCCAAGGCGATGACAGCCTATCTGTATGACCCGGCGAAGCTTCCGGGATCCGCGGAGGAGATTCTGAAGATCGTCCGCGGCCTCGATCGGGCCAAGTACCACTGGGAGTTCATCGCCGGCTTCGGGTACTGCGATGACGACGAGTCGTGTGAGAGGGAAGGCGTTGCCCTCACCATCTGGGATAAGGGCGACTTCGGCCCGCCCGAAGAGCTCAGTGCCGCGCTTATCCGGCCCGCGGCCGGAGAAAGCGGATGCTGCTGTTGCGACGAGTAGCCCACTGAACAAACGCCACTGGGGCCCGGAAAACACTTCCGGGCCCTGTTCGTGTGCATCCTCGGGAGGTCCGCCATCATGCTCTCCTTGTTTGTCCACGTCGTACTTGCATCCCTCCTCCAGGCCGCGCCGGTGACCCTCAACCCGGAACCGATCAGGATACCTCAGGGGGAGTCGCGTCAGCTCATCTTCCAGGGCATGACCACGCAGGATGCCACCGCGCTTCTGCAGATCACCGCCCGTATGGACGCGCCTTCCTTCGCCGGCTCCATGTTCTTCATGGACCTCGCGGTCAATGGTAAGACGGTGCTGCCCCACAAGACCCGTACCGTGGGCCGGCTGCAAAACCGTCCTCTATACTCGCCGGTGGCGCCCGATATTGTTTCCTCCTGGTATGGCGCAGGCGGATGGCGAATTCTGTACGCCCCTAACTTCGACCGCGATCGACTCGGGGCATTCTATGAGGGGGACCCTTTCACGACGGTGCTGGACATCACCGACCTCATCGACCCCCTCGCCGACAACGTGGTGGAAATCCGCAATACGGCGAAAGCGGATCTTGCCAGGCAACTGAGCACGCCCCTCGACCTGGTCGTCCAGACGGCAGTGATCGACATGAAGCCAGGGGCCAGCCCAATGCTCGCCGCAGCGGATGCGCAGGAGCATGTGATCAACCGGGGGGATCCGGCTGCCGGACCTGCCCGCTACACGGGCAGCATTGACGCCGGAGGAGCGCTTCGCCTGAAGATCGGCTCCCGGGAACTGGTCTTCGACTCCGCATTTTCATACCCGAATGCCGGTCTGAACCTGCTCTCGTCGACGGCAAACCCCGAGGGATGCCAACCCGACTGGCAGCCCAAGATGGAGACAGGCTCGCAAGCCCCTACCGTCACAGCCGCAGGGCCGGACTACACCCTCGTGCGCGAGGTCCGTTTCACCCCCCGCTGCGTGAAAGTCTCCGACCGCATCACGAGCCGCCATGAGGCGGAGCCCTTTGGTATGATGGTGCGCCACTCACTCAGGCTGGAGGGACTTCAGACCAAGAGCATCCGTCTTGCCGGCAATGCGGATCCGTCGGTGAACGAATACTACGCACCGGCCAACCCCAGCGTGCACGTGCGCTTCAGCGACATCGGCGTCGGCATGATCTGCGAGGATCGCATCTTCCGGAACCAGGCGCGGCTGTTTGTGGACCCCGAAGGTCCGTCGGCCGGGCTGCGCACTGACATGCTCTGCCTGCAGCCGGGCGGCTCTGTGACGCTTGAGTGGTCGATCTATCCTGTAGCAGGGCCTGACTACTACGACTTCATCAACCTGGTGCGCGAGGACTGGGGCTCCAACTACACTGTCGAGGGCGCGTGGTGCTTTTTCAGCCCGGACGCTATCATTGGCGCCCCCGCCGAGGACCTGAAGCGCGACCTGGACCGCCTCGGCATCAACTACGCGTGCTCCTGGGGAGGCTGGGTGGACCCGAAGGCTGACCGCAAGCGCATCGGGTTCGGCTCGGAAGTCCTGTCAGACTACTGGGCGGACTACCGAGAGCGCCTGCGACTTGCCACGGCCAAGCTCCATGAAGCCCGGCCGGGGATCAAGGTGATCATCTACTACGACTCGCAGCGCGATACTCACGCCGACGCCACCACGCGCTATCCCGACAGCCTGCTCACCAATGCGGCGGGCGTCCACCATTCCACAGAATGGGGCGGGATATACTCGCTGACGTGGTCCATGGTGGCAACGCTGGGCAACAAGTTCGGCCTCGACATGTTGGACGTGGTGGATCAATACGCCCGCCAGATCGGGTCCGACGGCCTTTACTGGGATGAGATGGAGAATGTGTCGTACGGCTATCCTCACATTACCTACGCGATTCCTGACGGGGTGTCCTGCCTTCTGGACCCGAAGACCTACACCATTCAGCGGGAGATCGGCGTGACCACGATCCTGGGCGAGACCCACCGTCTTGCGGTCATCGACCGTGTGCGAAGCCTCGGCGGAACGCTGATGGGCAACGGGCCCACGACCACCAAGGACCTGCTTGCGAAGCAGGTCCAGCGCATGGTGGAGATCCAGCACAATGAGGTCTTGGCTTACGAAGGGAACCTGGACACCCCCCTGGGGTATGCCAGCAGCCGGCTGGACTTCGGCAACGTTACCCGCGCTCTGAAGATGGCGACGCTGCTTGTGGGCACGCGACTTGATTACCCGTATGAGATCTCGCGCTACCTGTTTCCCTTCACTCCGATGGAGTTGCATCACGGCTATCTGAAGGGCCGGGAGCGCATCATTACGCTGCATTCAGGCCGGTACGGCTGGCCGGAGCAGCCATCGGCAGGCACCCTTCGCATCTTCGCCGAGGACGGCTCCCTGCGCAAGACCACTGAGGTCAGGCCGGAAGATGATGGCCGGGTGCCGATCGAACTTGCCGAGAACGAGGTGGCGGTACTCGAGAGGGGACCGAGCGGCTAGGGCCGGACTACAGAACGCCGCCGGTGGTGGTGCGGGTCAACTCACCGTGCTTGACGCCGCGCAGGCTGATGAGCCTTTGCCCCAGTTCCCTGACCTTGTCTGCCGGACCGGCCAGGACAACCACTTCCAGGCAATTGTGATGGTCGAGATGCACATGGCTTGAGCAGAGCACCAGGTCGTGGGCATCGTGCTGCACGCTTGTAAGCTTGCTGTCCAGGTCCCGCGCGTGGTGATCGTAGACGAGTGTCACCGTCGCCACGACGCGGACGTCCCCGTCCTCCCACTCCTGCTTGACCAGGTAGTCTCGGATCATGTCCCGGATTGCCTCGGACCGGCTCGTGTAGCCGGCGCGTTCGATCTGGGCGTCGAACTGCTTGAGCAGGTCCCCGTCCATGGACACACCGAAACGCTCGAGAGACATGGCGCGCTCCTCCGGGTCTGGGTGATGGTGAGGGTTTCTCCACCGACGAGAACACACCTTCACGCGAAATCTGTTCAGCGTGCTCGTTGAAAATCGGGTGAAGCACCTTGACAGCGAGGCGCTGCTGGCTATAATGTCGTTTTGGCACTCATGAGTTGAGAGTGCTAAGAAATGGGGGTCCAGGCGCGACGGAGCGGATCAAATCTCGTCGCGCAGGCATACCCTGACTCTAATACTATCAAGGTGGTGTAGTCTTTATGCTCAAACCCCTGGGTGATCGCGTCCTCGTCGAGCCCCTCGAGGCCGAAGAGAAGAGCGCCGGTGGCATCTACCTGCCCGAGGCCGCTCAGGAAGCCCCGCGTGAGGGCAAAGTTCTCGCTGTTGGCCCCGGTCGCCTTCTCGACGACGGCTCCCGCGCTCCCATGAGCGTCGCTGTGGGCGACGTCGTCGTCTACACCCGCTACGGCGGCAATGAGGTCCGTGTTGGCGACAAGGACTACCTGCTTATCGAAGAAGGGTCTCTCCTGGCCATCAAGGCCTAACGCAGCGAAATCTCGAGAATCGCTCCCCCACCGCGGGGAGCTTACCCACTTCCAGGAGGTCGGTCAGGAATGGCTGCCAAAATGCTTACCTTTGACGAAGACGCCCGCCGTGCGTTGGAGCGTGGCGTTGACAAAGTCGCGAACGCGGTCAAAGTGACCCTTGGTCCCAAGGGCCGCAATGTCATGCTCGACAAGAAATGGGGCGCGCCGACCATCACCAAGGACGGCGTCACCGTCGCCAAGGAAGTCGAACTTGAGGACCAGTACGAGAACATGGGCGCACAGCTGTGCAAGGAAGTCGCGTCCAAGACCAATGACGACACTGGCGACGGCACCACTACCGCCACCGTGCTTGCTCAGGCGATCGTCAAGGCCGGTCTGAAGAATGTTGCCGCCGGCGCAAATCCAATGCTGGTAAAGCGCGGCATCGAGATGGCCTGCGAGAAGGTCGTGGATGAGCTGCGCAGCATGTCCATCAGCATCGACAGCCGCGACGAAATCGCCCATGTTGCGGGCATCGCCGGCAATGACCCGGAGATCGGCAACCTCATCGCCGACGCTATGGACCAGGTTGGCAAGGACGGGGTCATCACCGTCGAAGAATCCAAGGTCGGCCGCACCGAGATCGATGTGGTCGAGGGCATGCAGTTCGACAAGGGTTACATCTCCCCGTACTTCGTGACCGAGGGAGAGAGCATGGAGTGCGTGCTCGAGAACCCCTACATCCTGATCTACGAGAAGAAGATCTCCTCCGCCGCAGACATCGTCCCGGTGCTTGAGAAAGTCGCCAGCGCCGGTCGTCAGCTTCTGGTTATCGCCGAGGACTGCGAGGCCGAGGCTCTCGCAACCCTCGTGGTGAACAAGATGCGTGGTGCCGTCGGCTCCTGTGCAGTCAAGGCCCCCGGTTTCGGCGACAGGCGCAAGCGGAACCTTGAGGACATCGCGATCCTCACCGGCGGGACCTTCATCAGCGAAGACCTGGGCATCAAACTGGACAGCGTGGAGCTTGACCAGCTTGGCACCGCCGAGCGCGTCGTGGTCAGCAAGGACGATACTACCATCATCAAGGGCGCCGGCTCGCAGGATGCGATCAACGGCCGGATCGCCCAGATCCGCCGCGAGATCGAGACCACCGACAGCAACTATGACCGCGAGAAACTCGAAGAGCGCCTGGCCAAGCTGGCCGGCGGCGTTGCGGTCATCAAGGTTGGCGCGGCCACTGAGACCGAGCTCAAGGAGCTCAAGCACCGCTTCGAGGACGCCCTGTCCTCCGCCCGGTCGGCCCTGGAAGAGGGCGTTGTGCCCGGCGGCGGAGTGGCACTCCTGCGCGCCAGCAAGGCTCTCGACGACATTCAGGCCGAGGGCGACGTCGCGGCCGGCGTGGCCATCGTCAAGCGCGCCCTGAGCGAGCCCTGCCGCCAGATCGCGGCGAACGCCGGTCTCGAGGGCAGCGTTGTCTGTGAGACCATCCTGGCCAAGAGCAGCGTGAAGTTCGGCTTCAATGCGCTGACCGGGGAGTACGAGGACCTGGTGAAGGCCGGCGTCATTGACCCGACCAAGGTCGTCCGCTCAGCACTCGAGAATGCGGCGTCCATTGGCTCCCTGATCCTCACCACCGAAGCCCTGGTGGCCGAGGTCCCACAGAAGGAGACACCCGCACCGCCCACGCCGGACTACTAAGGCATCGGGCGAAGAGCGAAGCACCGCGGGCCCGGGACGCTTGTCCCGGGCCCGCTCTTTCCGAGGCGATCCACGGGGAGATCTGCGACACTTACTGCGCGGGACCGAAGGCGCCGGATGCCAGCAGCGCCATGAACTGCGCGACGTCCCTATGATCCACGTTACCATCTCCGTCCAGATCGAAAGCTGGGCCGCACGGCAAGCCCGTGAGATGCCGGCGCCAGGCATTCAGGAAGGCACGGATGTCCTTCCAGTCAACATCCCCCTCGCCAGTCATGTCGGCCCCGCCGCGGACGGTAACCAGCTCAATCGTGTCCGTCGCCCCCCGGGGTGAAGCCAGCGTGCACTGAACCTGGCACACCGGTCCAGCAGTGGCGCCGGCGGTCATCTCCACGCGCACCTCGCGGCCCGCGCCCGCACCCAGTGACCCCGTGGTCCAGCCCGAGCCTCGGACAGCGCTGGTGATGTCATTTCCTCCGTAGAGCGCATCGAAATACCGCACCGTCCAGCCCGCGGGAGCGGCGGAGGCTCTCAGCGTAAGCGCATCCGTCGCTTCAGAGGCGTTATCCAGGCGCAGCGTGAAGGCGGTCACATCGCCGGCCGTGAGAATCGACCGGCACGTCTGGAGCGAAAGCGGGGCGCCAACTACGTTCTCGCCCACGTAAGGCAGGTCGACCCGCGAGCGTGCCATCGCGTCGGGACGGCCATTCGCGAAGGGCTTTTGCCCGGCCACGAACCGGCACACATCGCGCGTGCTGCCGTCACCGCTGGTGACGCGCACCTCGATTTCCTGCGTGGTCCCCGCCGCAACGGATGCCCCTGGGGTTATGTCGAGGCGGATCTCAGCCCAGGCATTAGGCGGCACTCCGACGATGGTGGTCTTCAGGACGTTCCCCGAGTAGTTGCCATTCTTGTCGTAGTACGCCACGGTCCAGCCGGTGGCGGGGGAGTTGGCGGACAGCACAAGATCGTCTGGGCCGGCCGCATCGTTCTCCACCCGGAACCAGAAGCTTGCGGCCTGGCCGGAATCCACCGCGGCCCAGAGCGTCTGCTGCGAACCGATCATGTCGTAGACGTTCCCGCCTCGGAAGAGGGCATCGGAGGACAGTTTCTGGAGAGCGTCCGGGCGTGGGGCGGCGCGGGTGATCGCCGCTTTCACTGTGTCGCCGCGGGAAGGGTCGGTGGTGGACGTGCCGGTGATCAATAGTTGCCAGACATCCTGCCCCCCAACCTGTACACTCCCCGTCACCGTGACGTTGATCTCGACGACGCCGCCCGCTGCGAGGTCCACCGAGTATCCGCTGCCGTTGATCTGCGCGGTCTTGTCCTGTCCACCCACCTCGTACTTGGCTGTCCAGCCGGAAGGGGCAGGCGGTGCGGTGATGCGAATGACGTCGGCGACTTGCGCGTCGTTCTCTGCCAGCACGACGAACTGGTACTGGTAGGCGGTGGTGCTCTCAACGGTCTGGTTGAGGCCGGTGTCGTTGTACAGCCCGTCGCCGTGAAAGGTCGCAGTCTCGGTCTTGTGTCGGATCAGCAGGTCAGGCTTGCGCTGCTCACCCGGGTCCACCAGGGTGCCGGTCCGGAAACTGAGTGTCTCAACCTGCGCCGACCAGACGCCGGATTTGCGCCCCTGCACGAACCAGGTGTAGTTGGTGTTGTTCTGGAGCTTATTCAGCGGCGGGCTCCACGAGGTGCGCGTGACGATCGCGCTTGCGAGGTCCTGCCCTGAGCCGGACGTGCGCACGGTAACTCTGTAGTCGTCGGCCTCCGTCGCAGCCCATTTCAGCGAGGGCGAGCCGGTATGCGTCGAGCCGTCGGCGGGTGCGAGCAACTGGCAGGGAAGTGGGTTGGCCGTGCTCAGAGGAGTGCCTCCCGCCCAAACACCCGCGCTCATGCCGGAACGGTCTCCGTTGGGTTCTGTGAGCTTGCCGCACATATAGTGAGCATACCAGTCCCGCCACATCGGGACATTGCCTCCGGGATCGGGGAACCCGTGGGCGACCAGGCTGTGCAGGTCCGGCACCTGGTAGCCGAGATCACGATACCAGCCTTCCAGCCCGTGCAGCCACTCATGGAGCGGCACCTCGCCTAGAAAGGACTCGTCCCACGCGGAGTCCTTGTTGTACCTGACCATGCCATAGGTGATGGTTCGCCCGGCGAAGCTGATCGGGCCGACCCAGCTCAATCCCCAGTAAGACGGCGTCGGCGCCGTGCCCATGTGTCCGAAGACCAGGACCGAATCATACTTGCCGGTGGGAATGTACTGCTGCAGCTCGGTGGCCACGTCGTCGTGGCTGATCCAATAGTTCAGCGCTCCTTCCGGCTCCCATTTCGTGACCGTGGCAATGGGACGCTCGATGCGATGCACCTCGATGCTGGCCTTCCCCAGGCCCTCGGACCACAGGTCCACGAGGTCCACGAAGGATGCGGCGGCGCGCTCGAATCGCTGCACCTGGCTCTCGGTGATGGAGCCCGTGTATGTCTGGGTGGCACCCTGGGAGGTCTGGTAGCTGAAGTCCGAGTTCGGGTAGATGAGCACTAGCACCGACCAGGTGGCGCCCGCCGCTCGAGTGCCTACTGCGGCGGGTGCAACGGGTCTTGGGGGGATGAGTTCAGGCGGACGGACGAGCCCACCAGGGTCCAGCGGGGTATCACTTGACTGAGCCAAAGCGACCGCCGAAAGCAGCACAAGCGCCAGCACCGCACAAACCCGGCTGACCGGGCGCGCCCCCAGTTGTGCGATCATCTCCAGCCTCCCAGCCTCTATTGTCCCGGCGTCACAGCCAGCCGCAGACCGTCCACATCACTGGAGTGCGGTCGTAGACCACCTGCAACTGCTTGTCAATATCCCCCAGCGGATCGCAGCCGTAGCGTCGCTGGAACTCCTCGTGGAGAGCATTCTCAACGCTGGTGGTCTCCTTGAGGGGCAGATCGAGCCAGACATTGCCTCGCCAGGCGCTCTCGCGTATCGCGATCCACAGTTCCATGTCCTTGCGGGCGTTCTCGGGACCATATACCAGCGGCTCATCGTAGACTATGGCGCGGTACAGGCTCTCGAGATAGGTCGCCTTGGAGACGGCGTCGTCGTCCACGATTCCGTATCGAGCGTAGGGATTCTCCCAGACCACCTCGGGGCTCGTACCGACCTTGACCGCCTCCAGCACCCTTCGGCCGCCACGTTCACCGTACACCCACTCGATAGGATAGTGCCGCTCGCGGGTGCCTGCCCCGGCCTCAAAGTCGTCGGTTAGTTGCTGCAGCGTCTCAGGGTCATCCAGCACCAGTGCTTCGCCATAACGGTGGCCCTTCTCGCCGTCAATGACGCCGGCGACTGCGCCGATGAATCCCTTTGTCCCTTCAACGTCCCACGCGTGTCGCCAGACCGGGCGCTTCGGAGGCATCTCGAAGATACAGGTGAGATGCCCGGCAAACCTGATGAGGCCGCCGTCCCACATGGTCTCAGTCATTGGTTCGCCGCCGTAACTGATCATGTTCACCACGGGCACCCGGCCGTCCCAGCCCAGAACCCGCTCGGCCTCGGAACCCGCGAGCTTGCGAATTGCCGAGAAGCCGTGGTAAGCACCGCAGGGGTACTTCAAGCGCATGTGGGTGGGTTCACCGATCCAGCCGTCCGCCACCAGTCTCTGCTTGAGGCGCTCCCGGGGCCAGGTCCAGGTGTTCTCGGCAACTTCCATCAGGACCCCGTTCTCGCGGCACTTCGCCACCATCGCGTCGGCCTGTGGCAGAGTAGTGGCGATGGGGATTTCATTGAGGATGTGACAGCCGGCTTCGGCCGCGCGCATGCAGACGGCGTACGTGGAATCAGTGGGCGTGAGCCGCACCACAACGTCGGGTTTTCCCTTCTCGAAGAGGTCATCCAGGTTGGTGTAGACCTCGGGGATGTTGTACTCTGCCGCTGCCGCGCGGGCATGGTCTTCGTTGATGTCCATAATCGCGCACTGGTCGTACATGTCATGCAGCTGGTTGATGACTTCGAAGAACCCGCTGGAGCGCGCGCCGATGGTGGACCCAGCTCCGATGCAGGCGATGCGCAGCTTGGACATGGTCGATGTCCCTCCGTGGTTCACTTCCCTCGATTACTCACTCAAGAGCCGTGCGTACTCTTCGGCTACTTCCAAGTCTTTCACCGCATCTTCCGGGATGGACCGCGGACTGTCTTCTCCACGGACACAGGCCACGAAATGCCGGGCCTGTTCCAGGAAAGGCCAGCGCGGCGGAATGCACGGGATCTCTTCGGACTGGATGTCCCCGCCGCGGAAAATGCGGACCTCTCCCCCACGCTGCCTGGCCATGGGCGAGGGGATGTCCAGTTCCACCTTGCCCTGTTCGAACACAACACGGTACGCCTCCTCCCAGCCGGTGCGCAGGCCGTAGCCGGCCATCTCCAGGACCACTTCGACGCCCCTGGATGTGGCGCCGGCCAGCATGGACCGTCCGGGGCTTACATACTCCACTTGCCAGTCCTCCCCGAGCAGACAGCGGATCAGGTTGACCTGGTGGATGAAGTAGTTGATAAAACTGTTGTACTCCCGGCCCGTGAGTTCGTCCATCCAGGACGGCCAGGGCTCGGGGACTACGCCCTCGTAGCCGGGCGCACCATCCCCCGCGCTCAACGGCGGCTCGATCTCGAATAACCAGTCGCCAGGGGGCATGCAGGCGCGCAGGTACTTCATGTCGCCCTGGGCGCCGGAGGCCTTCCAGTCGCTGATCACCTCCACAGCGCGCCGCGTGGCCGGGGCTGACCGTTTCATGTAGCCCACGTAGTAGATGACACCCTTATCCCGCGCGAGCTTCGCCATGCGGCGGCCGGTATCGGGGCTCATGCACATAGGCTTTTCGGTGAGTACATGAAGGCCGGCGTCAAGGATGTCGGGAATGACCGAGGAATGCAGACTGTAGGGCAGGATTGCGACGACCGCGTCAAGTTCCTCGTTACGCAGCATTTCGCGGTGGTCGGGGTATGTCCTCGGGATGCCGTAGCGGGTCGCCACGAGTTGGGCGCTGTCCTGACGGCCTTCGGCGAGCGCCACCACCTGGCAGCCGGGGACGGTGGTGAAGCAGTCGAGGTGTGCCTTCTGGCCCATGAAGCCGGCGCCGACGAAACCGATGCGGATTGGGTCGTTCATTGGCTCTCTCCTGTTGAGCACAAAATGACGTGATGTCGTCTGGCGGCGAACCACGGCCCAGCCTACTGCCGGCAAGCGCAGCCTGTGTTTGGGGCAGAGCGGGAGCCAGGTCGCAGGACGGCCACCCGACAAGGGCAGGCCATCGCTTCCGATGACTGTGTGCGCGACCGGTATTGACGCCCCTCTCGGAAGGAGGGTGTCAGTACTCCAGTCGCGGCCAGTCGGCAGGAACGTCGCCGAAATCCGGTACCTCCAGCAGCTCCCCCCCGCGCTTGGAGGATTCGTGTGCCACCAGTCCGGGAATCATGTATCGCGCGGCCTGCCAGACATTGTTCGGCGGCACGGACTGGCTCACGCAGGCGCGGACGAAATCATCCACCAGGAACTGATGCGAGCCATTGTGACCGTTGGGCAGACCGATGAACTCCTGGGGCAGGCGAGCAAGGTCATGTACCCGCGAGGCCCCGCTGTGGGTTCCGTCAGCCGAGGTGACCTTGCTCATCTCCCCGCTCACTTCCGACGCCGGGACACCGCTGCAGGCAAGAAGATCCCGGAGGTCCACGGTGGCGGAGCGGTCCTTCGTGACCCAGACTTGGCCACCCACCTGCTCTTCGTAGGACCCGAGGGTGCCGTACATGCTCATGCCCACCGTCCCCGGATGTCCAACGCGCCTGAACTCGTTGATGCGGCAGACGCTTCCGTCGGACATGCGGAAGAGTGCGGATTGATTGCTGAAGACATTGCCCCAGATATTCACGTCCGGGTCGTAGATGTGCGGGTCCTCGACATCGGGAATGCCCTGGCAGGAGACGTGGGTCATGTGGGCGCCGGTGACGGAGATGATGAGGCTAGTGGAGTGGGTTGGGTAATACATGGGCGGGCCGCCGGCGGTCTCAAGCCAGCGCTCGCCGCCGCGCCACTTCGCCACATCGTACAATCCGTGATCCCAGTCGTGAAGGTACTCGCCCTCGGCGTACACAATGCGCCCGAAATCACCGGCTGCGAAACGCTTGCGACAGTAGACGGCGCACGGGTAGTAGTAACTGGTCTCTCCGATCATGTAGACCAACCCGGTCTGCTCCACCGTGGTGACCAGGGCTTCGAGCTCCTCGACGCTGTGCGCTGCGGGCACCGCGGAATACACATGTTTTCCCGCTTGGAGCGCTTGCAGCGCCTGGGGCGCATGGAGCCAGTGTTGGGTGATGATGGCGATGGCGTCCACATCCGTATCGCACAGGTCATCCAGGGACGGGCAGGTGTCGGGAATGTCAAACTCCGCGGATCGGGCCGCCAGCTTCTCGGCATCGAGATCGCAGAGAATGACCTGTTCCACAGCCGGGTGGGCCTTGAACAGAGGGATGAAACACCGTGCGAACGCGCCCACGCCACAGATGCCTACTCTCAGGGCCATGAAAATCACCTTCAGAAAAAAGTGATATGTGCCGCGGCGGGTTGGCGGATGCAATTCCCTTTGGGCGAGCCCGGCTCCTTCAGGGCTTTTCGCCGCCCCACTTCGGTGCGTCGCCGGCTGCGCACCTGTGGGCACGGGTCCTTGAGGCTGTCGATCAGTGCCCGGGCAGTGCCGGGGTCGGCGATCTGGCCGAGGATCAAGGCCCCGCTGTATCCGCGGGCTTTGAGGTCCACCTGGGTACTGCCCCCCTTGCAGGCCAGACGCTTTCATTATCGGCCCACGCGCCGATAGGCCATGACTAGCCCTTCGCCCATTGCCGCCGCGTCTCCTTCAGGGCAGCAGGAAGAAGGTGCTATCGTGTGCCGCGCAGAAAGTGCACGCTCACTGCCCGGGGCCGGGCGAACTCTCCCCGAAAGCGACACTCGTCCATGGCCGTTGACCTGCATGTTCATTCCACTTGCTCCGACGGTACCCTGACCCCCACTCAGGTGGTTCGGGCTGCTGCCTCCAGGGGTCTGTCCGCACTGGCACTGGCAGATCACGACACCGTGGCCGGGGTACGGACTGCGCTGCGCATTGCTGCCAGGCACGGGCTGGACCTGTTCCCGGCGGTGGAAGTCAGCGCGCAGCAGGGCCGCCAGGAACTGCATATCCTCGGGTTTCTCATCGACGTGGATGAACCGGAGCTCGCCCAGGCACTGAAGCGGGTGCGCGAGGGGCGTCAGGACCGGCTCGAGCGCATCGTGAGCCGACTCAACAGCCTCGACGTGCCAATCACCCTGGAGCAAGTCATGGAAGTTGCGGGTGAAGGCAGTGTCGGCAGGCCCCACGTGGCAGCCGCGCTGGTCAGGATGGGAGCCGTCTCCTCGCCACAAGAGGCATTCCAACTGTATCTGCGCCGGGGACGGCCCGCATACGTTGACCGGTACCGCCTTGGGGTCGAGGACGCGATCCGTCTTATTCGCAATGCCGGCGGATTGCCCGTGCTGGCGCATCCGGGTCTCGGCTGCCCCGACGCAGTGATCCGCCACCTGGTCAAGCTCGGTCTCGCCGGCCTCGAAGCCTATCACGTGGACCACCGAACCGCACAGATTCAGCACTACCTGCGCATGGCCGAAGCGATGGACCTGATCGTCACCGGGGGCTCGGACTCACACGGCCCGGAAGGCCCCGCGCCGGTGGAGATTGGGCAGATTCATGTGCCGGATTCCTGCGCAGCGGCCCTGCGCGATTGGGGCAGGGCGAACGGCCGCTGGCCCTTACCACCCCTTCCCGATATTGAGGAGAAAGACTCGTGAAAAAGATCGTCTGTTTCGGTGACTCCGTCACTCAGGGCGTGCCCCATTGTCACCTGGGCGATACTTACGTCAAGGTGCTGGAGCGTCGCCTCAGCCAGCGAATGAATCAGCAGGAACGCGTGCTCTGCATCAACTCCGGCGTGGGCGGCGAGAATACCGCGGAAGGCCTGGCA
This sequence comes from Armatimonadota bacterium, assembly GCA_013314775.1. NCBI lineage: Bacteria > Bacillati > Armatimonadota > Armatimonadota bacterium. The sequence goes on from JABUFB010000008.1 coordinate 955,229, forward strand.
CGCATTCAGCCGGCGGTCCTCGACCACTCCCCTGATCTCGTGGTGGTGGAGTTCGGGCTGAACGACATCCGCTATGAACCCGAAAAGCGCATCCTGCCCGATGCGTTCTGTGCGAACCTGCGCACGATGCACGACCAAATTCGCGAGACCGGCGCCAAAGTGATCTTCACCACCCCGAATCCCATCATCAACGCATACCACCTGTACTCCATGGGCACTGATTTCTACGCTCCATGGGGCGGCTGCAATGGGGCGGTGGAGGAGTACGCGGGGCTCGTGAGGCAGGTGGCCGCCGAGTTGGGGGCGCCCTTGTGCGACGTCTACCGCGCGTTCATCGACCGCGCTGTCGATTTCGAGTTCGAAAGCGCCTGCCCTGACCACACGGACTTGCGCTGTCTGGGCGGGTATATCAGCATGGCCGACGGTGTGCATCCCACCGCGCCGGGGCAGGAACTGATCGCACGGGAACTGTACCGGACGATAGTCCAAGGCGGGCTGCTGGAAAGGTAGCCAATCCCCGACCGGGACGGTCGGCCTACGCGACGGTGTTCGCCGCCGTCTGCCTTTCGCCATCATCCGCGTGGGACGGGCGTCGCGCCCGCCGCCGTCCAGGGCGCGAGCTCGTACCGCGATCAGGCGAGACGCCTGCTCTGCGCGGGGCCCAGGAGATTGTATCGATCGGCAGGCGAGAGGACTGCCTACCGGAGAGAGACCTCAAGTCCTTCCGGGTCGAGGACAACGTTGACGGACGCCCGCATATTGCTCGGGTCGCGCACGAACTGCAGGTACTGGGCCATGCGCTCAGCGCAGTTCACGCTGTTGTGCGCGAGTGCGATGCTTCCGGCGGGCATGCGGTCTAAGCCGCGCTGGAGAATATCCAGGTAGATGCCCTTGCCCTGCTCCGGCGGCCCGTCAGCATCAAGGTAAAGCACGTCGATGTTTCCGGGGAATTCATGGACGATGTCCCGGGCATCGGCCGCAACCACCCGGGCGACCCCAGTGGGATCGATGCGCCGCACATTGCGCTCGGCGCGTTCGGCCTCATCGGGCTTGATCTCCACGCCTATCAGCGCGTCGGCGGTGTAACACGCGCCCGGGCCCACACCCGCGCCGGCGTTGGAGATGAAAGTGTTGCCGCAGAACACCCCGGCGGCGATCATATTCCGGGGCTGCCGGATCGCATTGATGGCGTAAAGGAGACGCTGCATCCGGGGCGTGATGGCGGTCCAGGGAATCTCAAAGCGTTCGGCGACCGCCCGGCGAAAGGCCATGAAGCGATCGTGAGGGTAGCGCGTGTGGGGCAGTATGCCAGCATCCACCAGGCATTGCAGTGCGCCGTCAACAACGCTGATTTCCACATCCAGGGGCTCCAGGACCCCGTGGGGGTTCCTGTAGTCCATATTGTATGTGTTCCAGTCGTCGGTGCGGTATTCAGTGGCCATACGCAGTCCCCATGTTAGAGGAATCGTTGACAGCTCAGGCATGCAATGCGCCGCGCAGGGCAGGGGGACCTCCTCCCCCGCAGATACCATAGAGAGTACGAGGGAATACGAGAGTGCAGACAACGAAGATCGGAATCATCGGATGTGGCAACATCAGCAATGCGTACTTCAGCGCGCGGGATCGCTTCCCGATCCTCGAGATTGTGGCGTGCGCCGACCTGGAGATCGAACGCGCCAGGGCGAAGGCCGCCGAGTGGGACATCCCTGTGGCGTGCACGGTGGACGAACTGCTGTCGATAGACGAGATCGAGATCGTGGTCAATCTCACGATCCCCCATGCTCACGCCGAGATCGCGCTGGCCAGTCTCGAAGCCGGCAAGCACGCCTACAGCGAGAAGCCTTTCGCCGTGTACAGACACGACGGGCGGCGAGTTCTCGATCTGGCCCGCGAAAAGGGCCTGCGGGTGGGATGTGCGCCGGACACATTCCTGGGCGGCGGGAACCAGACCGCGCGGAAGGCTCTTGATGACGGGGTCATCGGCGAGCCGGTGGCCGCTAGCGCTTACATGATGTGCCACGGCCACGAGAGCTGGCATCCGGACCCCGAGTTCTACTACAAGCCCGGCGGCGGGCCGATGCTGGACATGGGGCCATACTACATGACCGCGCTCGTGAACCTGTTGGGGCCAGTGAACAAGATAGCTGGTTCGGCCACGGTGACCTTCCCACAGCGCACCATCGGCAGCGAACCGAAGCGCGGGACGGTGATCGATGTTGAAGTCCCCACTCATGTGAACGGGATCATGCAGTTCGCCAGCGGGGCAATCGGGACTATCACCACCAGCTTCGACGTCTGGGCGGCCAGCCATCCGCCAATTGAGATCTACGGCACCGAGGGCACCATGCAGGTGCCTGACCCCAACAGCTTCGGCGGCACCGTCCGGGTGCGACGACCCAGCGATGAGGGCTGGGTTGAGCTCCCGCCCAGTCACGGGTACACCGAGCAGAATCGGGGCATCGGCGTGGCGGATATGGCATACGCGCTGCGATCCGGACGGACACACCGCGTGAGCGGCGAGCTGGCCTACCACGTCCTCGATGCCATGCTCTCCTTCGCTGACTCCTGGCAGGCAGGCAAGTGGCTGGAACTCGAGAGCACCTGTGCGCGTCCGGCCATGCTGCCGGTGGGTCTGGAGCCGGGACAACTGGACGACTGAGAGGGATCTGCGTGACTCGCCATCGCGCTCTTGCGGCAATCGCCTTGTTGCTGATCGCCACTGTCTCGACGGCTGACTTCTGCCCGCCGGACTCTCCCGAATCCGGTGGCATGCGAGATATCATGCTGGCATACATGGGACAGGGCCAGTGGACGCCCGAACACTTCTACCCCTACGTGGCCTATCTCGACCGGGCCAAAGGGGGCAAGCCCGCGGACTGGTTTTTCGACGCCTTCCTGCTCCTGCAGTTCGGTGGCGCACCCTCCGGCGGCGCGTACTACAAGGGCGACGTCACCGTGGCTGACTGGAATACCTACCTCGACCAGCTTTTCGCCGAGGGCAAGAACCTCCCGGCGCTTGAGGAGACTGTGGTGAGGGTTGCGAGAGAACTGGGGACCGAGCCGCGGCTAATTCCGATCATCATCATGATCCCCTACCTGTCGGCGTCCATGGAGGGCTTCGGCGACGTGGATGGCGACGGTATTGACGAGAACCCGGCCAGTGATGCCGACCGCATCAAAGCCTTCAATCACCTGGTGGATCAGGTATTGGAGCGCTGGGACCCGGCGCGCTTCCCCCACCTCAGCCTGTGGGGCTTCTACTGGATGAACGAGGGCATTGGCGGGCCGGACATGCCCGTGGTAAAGGCGGTTTCGGACCACATTCACACGCGCGGCTACAAGCTCCACTGGATCCCGTGGTTCCGTGCGCCGGGCTTCGACCGCTGGCGCGAGGCGGGAATCGACTTCACGGTCATGCAGCCTAACTTTGCCTTCATGGGCACCCCGGCGCGGCTGGCAGTTCCGGACCAGGGACGTCTGACCCAGAACGCGCTGCTTGCTCGTGAGCATGGCTTGGGCGTGGAGATGGAAATGAGCGAGCGCGTGTCATTCGACCCGGGGCAGGCGCTGAATCTCGCGCTGTACATCAACCACAGCGTGGACGAAATCGACGGGACGATGAACGGTGCGGTCAGAGCGTGGTATCAGTCTTCACGGCTTATCTGGAACCTGTACGAGAGCGACTTTCCTTTCGCCGCGCGTCTTTACGACGACATCTACCGTTTCCACAAGGGCACGTACCAGCGTCGCGCGCTGTCGCTCTTTGAGGGCGCACAGGCCACACTGGACGGCCAGCCCGCACCTGAACTCACCGACGGCCTGTGGCTCACCCGGGGCGAGCACTCGGGCCGCGTGCTCACGGCACGCAATGGTTCGGTCGCGGAGATCCGTCTTCCCGGAAGCATGATGCTCGGCGATATTCGAGTCCACCTTGCGGGACAAGAGAATGGCGCGGTTCCCCCGGCGGCGGTCGTTCGCATCAGCGCCAGCGAAGACGGGACGCGCTTCGAGGCTCTGGGCGAAGCGGTGCCCGAGGGGTTCTGCGGCACCGGAGACTGGGTCGGCGGATTTGCGCTGCTCGGTGTCGATCCGCGTCCCTGCAGGGCGATCCGAGTCGAGCTCGTCGCCCCGCGCGGATCGGAGGGCTGCGGGATTGACGAAATCCTCGCATATCCCGCGCCCCATCCTCTGGGGGGAAACGCCGGGGCAGTCTCCGGCACTCCCACGCCCGGCACACAGTTCCCACATCCGTCATTTCTGACCGATGGGCTCACGGGCGGCGAGGATGGAGATGCGCCGGGCTTCTCTTTCGTCGGGCCGGGGGCCTGCGCGTTCACCCTCGCGGACGACCTCTTCCTGGGCGAGGCCCTGGCCCATGTGCGCTGGGACCCCGATGGAGCGACGCCGCGGGCGCGGGTGGCACTCGCCCGCGACGCTTCCAGTTACGAAAGCGACTTCGTGGAAGCTGAAGGCGACGGAGAAGGCTGGGTCCGCATCGCCCTGCCGGCCATGGCTGCGCGGACGGTAGAGTTCCAGATATCTGGCGGTCCGGGCGAGACCTGGGACGAGATGCAGGTGCGAATCGCCCACAATCTCGCGCGGGGCAAGCCCTATGAGATCGCTCCGGCGTTCGAAGAGAACTACCCGGATGAGGGGGGACGAAGTCTCACGGATGGTGAGATCTCCGAACGCGGGTTTGCGGACAAGAAGACCGTCGGATGGGTACAGGTGGCCTCGGTTTCGGTCATTCTGGACGCAGAAGAGCCTGTGCAGGCCGAAAGGGTGCGGATCCACCTGCAAGGTGGCGGCTACGCGTGGGTGAACGCCCCTACGACCATTGAGGTATGGGGCTCTGATGACGGCGAGAGTTGGAGCCTCCTCGCGCCGCGCATGCAAAAGGCCGAGGTGACATTCACCGAGAACGTGGGCGACGAACTCCAGGAACTGGCGTGGTATGAGGCGACCTTCGCCCCAACCCCCGTTCGATTCGTGAAGCTCACCTGCCGTGGGCAGGGCTGGACGATGTTGAGCGAGTTTGAGGTGTACGCGCAGGGAGAGAACGTGGCCCTGGGGAGGGCTTACCGGTTGGTTCCTGGACCCACGGCGAAGGCCCAGTACCCCGACAGTGGTAGCGAACTGACCGACGGCGAATACCCCGTGGCCCGGCATGACTGGAGACAGGCCATAGGCTGGAGCGGCATCGATCCGCAGATCACGGTGGACCTGTTGAAACCTCAGCCGGTCGGGTTCGTCCGCGCCCATCTGCAGGGCGGAGGTCCGGCCGGGGTCTGGTACCCGCGGCAGGTTACCGTGGAGACCTCGCTGGACGGGGAGAACTGGTCCGGGCAGACCCTCGCAGGACCGATACCCCCAGAGACCGGCGACAAAGGCACGGCGGCGTTCATCGAGGCCAGTCTAGCGCCGCGCCAGGCACGCTACGTGCGCCTCAACCTCCAGCACCGAGGCTGGATAATGCTGGACGAGGTGGAGGTGTACGCGCCGCAGGAGTGAGGGTGCGGAGGAAGGTGGGGCAGCTACCTCGGGGCTGCCCCGAACCTTGCTGGTAGCACAGGCCCAGACACGATCCATGGGGTGCCACCCGCCGCGCTCCCTACTGAGCAGGCTGCAGGCCCAGCAGGCACTCCGCGTTCTTCCAGCCCACTTTCTCGTAGACTTCGCGGCTGATGCACCCGTCCTCCACCGCGCGGTTCAGAAACCCCACCAGGGGCGTCTCATTGCGCAGGTCACAGACGTCCGTCCCGAACAACAGACGATCCTGGAACTCGGTCAGGAAGGCGTACCCGAAGTCGGGATCGCGGCTGACCGCATTGTGACCGCTCCCCGCCGAAAGGTCCCCATACAGGTTGGGGTACTCGCGCATGAGCCGTACGATTGCGCCGCCTTTTGCAACCTTGCCCGAGGGATACGTGTTGCGCTGCTCGCGGGTCAGGTCGCCGCTGATCTCCGCCCAGAAAGGCTGCGAGTGCCCCAGGAACTTGAGGTCCGGGAACTTCCGAAGCGCACCTTCCAGCAAGGGCAGGCCAAGGTCGTCTACGATGCCGTAGTAACCGCCCTGCTCCGGGGCGATGTGGAAGGTGAGCGGCAGCTCATTGGCCTGGGCATGGGCGAACAGATTCTCCATGAGCGGGTCGTTGAAGGGCAGACTGGCGCAGACCTCACCGATCCCCCGGCAACCACGCTCCTTGTAGTACTCCATCTGGTGGCTGAGATTAGACTTCGGTGAGTTGGTGTTCTGGCGCGGGTCGACGTTCATGAAGGGGATCACAAAATCCGGGTGCTGCTCGGCGGCCAGGAGGATCTCCTGCACCGACTGGATTACCCAGATGCATTCGGGATTGACGCACGGGAGAGCCACCGCTGCGCGGATGCCCAGAGGCTCAAGCTTCTCACGCAACTGGTCCGGCGTTGCGAACAGACTCCCGAAGTCGTCGCAAGAAGCGGGCCCGTCGAACACGCGGATATGGGTGTGGATATCAATGAACATGAAAGCCTCCTCAGGGCGCGGCTCGGGCCGCGGAAGGAGATTTCGCGGGACGCAGAGAACACCTGCTTTGTTCCCTACCGCCAACAGGAGGCCCTCCTTTGATGCCAAGGGTTCTCGTGGTGCAATCATCCATCGATCGCGAACGGTACTTTGAGCCGGCGACACAGGCGTTCCTCGAGCGAACCGCCGACGTTCTTTGGAACACGTCTGACAAAGCCCTCACCCCGGATGAAGTTGCCGAAAGGATTCCAGGCTGCGAGGCGGTCATTACCGGCTGGGGGGGATGTGCGCTGCCTCCGGAAGTCTATCAGGCCGCAGACCGCCTGCAGGTAGTCGGGGTACTGGGCGGTGGGGTCAAAGCGTACTCACCGGAACTCGCATTCGGCCGAGGCATCCGTATCCTGCATACCCCGCGGGCGATCGCGAAGTACGTGGCCGAGTTCGCACTGGGGCTGATTCTGTCGCTGTGCTACGACGTAGCATGGCATGATCGGCTCGCCCGGATAGAGAACCTGCCAAAGCCACCGGGCGGTGGATATGACACTCCCGGCGGGTGGCTGGCAACAGGGCTTGGTGGAGCAACGGTAGGGCTTGTCGGATTGGGAGCTGTGGGGACGCGGGTGGTGGAGCTCCTGAAGCCTTTCGGGTGCCGGATCATCGCCCACGACCCATACCTGCGGGAGGAGCGCGCCCGGGCGCTGGAGGTAGAGCCCGTGTCGCTGGAGGACCTGCTGCGCCGCTGCACAATCCTATCCGTCCATGCGGCCTGGACTCCTGAGACAGAGGGCATGCTTTCGCGGGAGCGCCTGGGGCTGTTGCGTGATGGGGCGATTGTGGTGAACACCGCGCGTATGCCGATTTTCGACCAGGTGGCGCTACGGGATGAGGTGCTGTCCGGGCGCATCAAAGCGGCACTCAATCTGATCCCCAATGACCCGATCTGGCACACGCCGGAACTGTCCGGGCTGGACAACCTGCTCTTGAGCACCGGGTATGCAACTGTAGCCGACCGCACGCTGCCGGACATGGGAGCGATGATGGCGGCCGACCTCAACCGGTTCTTCACAGGCGAGGAACCGCTGCACGAAGTGCGGCCGGAGATGCTGGCACGCATGACCTGAAGCGCCCCGGCCACTGGCCGCTGTCAGTCGAAGAACGGAAACAACTCCCGCAGCTCCCCCTCAGAGGGAATCCGACCGTACTGCGAGATTGACACACTCTCGGCGGTCCGGATTGCCTTGCCGCGCTCCTCGCCATACCACTTGACGAGACAGTCGCGCACATCGTCGGCCAGCGCCTCGAAGCGCGAGTACATGCGTTTCGCCAGCCAGGCGCGACGGTCTGCATCATTCTGGGGCACCTCATCCAGTTGGCCCCCGTTGAAAGGCAGCCACTCGTACATCTGGGATGCGTGGCAGTGGACCATGTCGATCTTGCGCTCCATGACCTCGTCTGTCCCGATTGCCACGGTGGGCACGTACGGGTTGGGCAGTTTGAAGTTGTCGTACAGGTGTCCAACCACCGGCGCCCTGTCCAAGTGGGGTGTGAGGGGCGCCACATTGGGCACGGTCACGGTGTATGCGGCGTCCTGCACGAGTATCCCGACTGCGCGATGGTCCGGGTGGTAATCGTTGGGGCGATGGCAGAGCACCACGTCGGCCCGGAACTGGCGCATGATCTGGATCACCCACTTGCGCATGAGCACGGTGGGCTCCAACTCGCCGTTGTGCACGTCCATCACTTCGTACTCCACGTCCGCGATCCGCCCGGATGCCTGCGCCTCGGCGTAACGGCGCTTCGCCAGCGCCCCACCACCCTCGCAGTAGTGCCCCGTATCACCGTTGGTCATGGACACGAACTTCACCCGGTGACCCAAGGCCCGGTATTTCATGGCAGTGCCGCCAAAACGCAGGTCGCAGTCGTCGGGATGCGCCCCGAAAACCAGAATGTTCAGCTTGCCGTCATCAACTGGCGGTTCCCCGCCGCTAACGCTCGCGAAAACGCCCATGGGACCCTCCCTGATGCGTGCTTGTTTGGGAATGAGTTCCCCGTCTCCGGCCGCCTCCCCTCCCCGGGAAGCCCCGCGGTTCATTCACAGAAAAACCCGCAAAGCTTTATGTTCTTCAGGAAGGTTGATTGGACGAAAGGCCGAACTTGTGCACTGCATGGCTGTAGCTCCGCCAGGGAGTTCCCACTGTTGGCTGTGTGCAGGAAACACAGCGTGCAACACAGGCGTAACGTCTGGCGGGGTGTCATGTGTGCCGGCACGTCCACGCAGTAGCCGCAGAGGGTTCGGCAGGGCAGGATTGCCTCCACGCGGGCCCCATAACTGCGGAGCCTGGGGCGAAGCCGGAGATAATCCGCAGGAGGTCGATTTATGCCTACCGGTCGTGTGAAGTGGTTCAATGATGCAAAGGGCTACGGATTCCTCGAACGAGAGGACGGAGAAGACGTGTTCGTGCACTACAGCGCCATCTCGGGTGAAGGCTACCGCTCTCTGACCGAGAACTCAGTGGTGGAGTTCGACATCGAGCCCAGCGACAAGGGCCCGCGCGCCGTGAACGTCGTAGTCACCGAGGCTGCACCGGGACCGGCTCGCCGCTCCGACGACCGCTGGTAGCCTGGACGAGAGGACAGCCCGGCACCGAACCCGCAATCCGCAGACCGTCATCTGACTGTGCCCGCAGGCCATCCCGGCCTGCGTTTTTCCTTCAGGCCATGAAGGCCCTCAGCTTCCTCCGGGGGCTGGAGGCAGACTACACCATCCAGGGCCTGCTAGCACCGGGCACGACCCCAACACCGCGGTCACCGGACGCCGGCCACACGCGATGCAGGTGCGCATCCGACAAGACCGATGCTCCGATTCGCAGCTTGGTATTGCTTGACGTTCGCTATCGGCTGCGGTAGAATCGTTCGGCGGCCAAAGTGGCCGCATGTCTTGTTCTCGGAGGCACTCTTATGCGGCGCGTGCGAGGGGTAGCAGCATTCGTCGGCTTCGTTTTGATTCTGGGGCTGCACGCATCTGTCTCCCTGGCGCAGCCAACCTGGGAGCAACTGCAGGCCGCATACGCATACGACCACTCGTTGCCGCTCGAGCCGGTGGCCGAGGAACCCGTCGACCTCGGGGTGTTCACCGCCCAGACCGTGCGCTTCAAGAGCGTCAATGACCAGACCGTGCCTTGCACCGTCTGCAAGCCGAAGAACGTCGAGAAGCCGCCGGTGATCCTTTCCCTTCACGGACTGGGAGGAAGCCGGCAGGACGTACTGCGCATTGCTGCACCTCTTCTCTGCCCGCTGGGGGTGGCAATCGTCGGGATCGACGCCCAGTTGCACGGCGATCGCAAGGTGGAGGGCCAGAAGATCCTGTCGGGCGGCGTGGACGCAACCACGGGGGCATTCCGCCAGACGATCATCGACAATATGCGCGCCGTGGACTACATCCAGAGCCGTGAGGACCTGGACGCAGAACGCGTCAGCCTTCTCGGGGTGAGTATGGGTGGCATCATGGGCAGCATCGTGGCCGCCCTGGATACCCGGATCAAAGCAGCCTGTCTCGTGGTTGCCGGAGGCGACCTCGTCACCATGTTCGCACGCACCGCGATCGGCGACGCCGAGGAGATGCGGGCCGCGATCGGCGACATTGGGCAGTTTCGCGCGTCGCTGGCGATCATTGAGCCACTCAATTTCGTGGGGCATATCTCGCCGCGGCCACTGTTCATGGTGAACGGTCGCACCGATAAAATCGTGCCTCCCGAGTGTGGGCAGGCTCTGTTCGCGGCCGCTGGTGAGCCAAAGAGCATAGTCTGGTATGAGAGCGACAATATGATGGGGCATATCCCGCCCCTTGATGTGCTGCTGAAGCAGGTGACAGAGTTCCTGAAATCCCAGAACCTGATGCCCGAGCCTGCTGCGGCGGCCGGGAACTGAGCCCCGGGCGAGGGCACACTTAGCCGGAGGAGACGAGTATGGAGACGGCGTTTTTCGTGATCGCTGCGCTGAGTGGCGCGGCACTTATCCTGTCAGTCATGCTCCAGACCACCAAAGCGGAGAGCTTCTCAGCCGCCATGGGCGGGAGTAGCGGGGCCGATCGTCGGTTCAAGCCCGGCAGCAAGGAAGAGTGGCTGTACAAGATCACCAAGTACTCGGCCATCGTGTGGCTCGTGGCTATGGTCATTGGTTCGTTTCTGCACTACCGCGCCCAGTAGAGCTCGGGGCGTTCAGCGGCTCCGCAAGTTTGACTTGGCTTTCTTGCCCCGGTATAATGCGGTCATGTAGGAGCCGGTCATTCCCGCCAAGGACGGCCGTAGCGGGGAATGCAAGAATTCGAGGATCACTGGGTTGGAACACATCTGGGCGCCGTGGCGGATAGACTACGTAGCCCGACCCAAGGTCGAAGGCTGCGTTCTCTGCGCAAAGGCGCGTGCCAGCGACGACGTCGCCGAACAGGTCCTGTACCGCGGGCAGCACAATTACGTGGTGCTCAACGCGTATCCGTACAACAGCGGCCACCTGATGGTGGTCCCGTATGAGCATGTCGGCGACATTGTGGACGTCCCGCCGGGAGTGTTGGCCGAAATGGCGGTCATCACCCAGGGATGCATCCGGGCGATGAAGCGTTGCCTGCGGCCGCACGGCGTGAACATCGGCATGAACATTGGCAAAGCCGCGGGGGCGGGGATCGACGAGCATATCCATCTTCACATCGTGCCCAGGTGGGAAGGCGACACCAATTTCATGACCAGTTGCGCCGATACGCGCGTCGTGCCCCAGGCTCTTGAGGCATCGGCGTGTGCTCTGCGCCCCCTGATCGCGGCGGAACTGGGCGAGGGGAAGGCGGCGTGCGAGAGATGATGGAAATGCGGTGGAACCGGGCAGGTGCATGGGGCCGGAGCGTCGAAATGTAGCGTGTAGTCCGCTGGCCGACAGGGAGATATGGCGGCTGCGGTTGTCGTATGCGTGCCCGGTATCCGCGCGGCGTGTCCGGCGCGACGTGCCGATTGGTGTTCCGTCTACCTCCTCGCTAGGGGGACTGTACATGATGGCGTCGCTGAACGCTCGCATCACAGCAATGGTCGTATTCCTCGCCCTCAGCGTCACCACGCTGTCCTTCGCCGCAGGCCCCACTTTCGTCTCCCCCACTGATGGCGCCGTTGTTCGCGGCGAACTGGTGGTGCAGGCGGAGAAGCGTCCGGTGGATGGCAACAACAGCGGCTACGTCTCCTACCGCATCACCGGCCAGAACATGTCTGCTCCCAAGGCCGACCTGGCGGTGGCGGTCATCTACCCCTTCGAGTATTCGTGGGACACACAACAGACATACGTCAATACCGAAGACCCCTGGGACCCCCACAATGGGTCCCGGCGGTTCCCTGACGGAACGTACACCATCACGGCTGTTGCCTTTGGGCAGGACGGCAAACAGGTTGGAGAGGCCACCAAGATCACGGTCACTGTCGCTAACGGCATCGCGAACCCGCCGCGCAACGCTGACGGCAGGATCCTGCTTCAACCCGGCGGCGCCCCCGAGCAGACCGTGCGCTACGAGGCCACGGGCGAACTCAATGCTCGCCTGACCCCACTGGAAGTGGACAACCTGCAGCAGCCGACCCGGCCTGCGCTGGCCGAGATGAAAATGGCTGCCGAATGGCGCAACGTGGTCCGAAAACCCTTCGGACCCGGCCACACGGCCGACGGCAAGCGCTGGCACGGACAGCGTGACGAAGACTACTACCGCGATCCGCTGCGGCGGGCAATGGTATCAACCTGGCGCGACGTGCAGTACGGCGTAATCGACCAGTACCCCGAAGAGGGCTGGGTCGAGATGCTGGGACCTGCCCTGTCGGATCTTGGTGAGGCCTGGGAACGGCGCAGCGTGTACTATCTCGGTGATCCAGCGGCAACTGTGCTTGGAATCCCCGGCGCCAGTTCCGCTGGGGGTGGAATGGGCGCCGGAATGCCCGGCGGCGCGGGTGGGGAGATGGCCGGTGGGATGCCCGGTGCCGGCGGTCCCGGCATGGCCGGCGGTCCCGGCATGGCCGGCGGTCCCGGCATGGCCGGTGGCGGAATGCCCGCAGGACCGGGCGGCGAGGCCGGAATGATGGGCGGCATGGCCGGTGGGATGGGCGGCGGAATGGGCGCAGCGACCGCTGGCGAAACGCGCGCGCTTGACCGAGCAGGAAGCTTCGCGCCGCTGAACCTGGACGGCCTTGGCCGCAAGTACCGAACGGTGATCCAGAGCAACGGGTCGATGACCAAGCTCCAGGTCGGTGACCCCCGCTGGCCGCTGGCAGAACTGTGGATCACATACCCGACGGCTCCCGTCAAGGAGGGCGACGAATGGACGGGCCCGATGACCGTCCTTCCGTTCTTCGATCAGGAGTTTCACATTCTCGTTAGCCCCAACGGCGGCTCGACCTTCGGTCCCAATCACCTGACCCCGCTGTATCATCACACCCGCCGGATGGTGGGTTCTGCTGGGGGCACGCAAATTGTGGAGGTGCTCCCGGGCGGCCGCAATGGCCCGATCAAACATATTCTCGACGGCTTTGAGTACTACAAGGGTTACGAGTGTGCACGGATTGTCACCCGGTACCGCAACTACTCGGACCCCGATTCCTGGAGCCTGGAGCAGATGCAGGGCTGGCGCCTAAGCGACATCAACCCGCGCTTGCTGGCAACCGGCACCAACTCAGATTCCGCCATGGTGCAGACCGACCTGGTGCGCGTCACTTACTTTGCCTACAGATCCGGTCATGTCGTGGGCATGGAAGACAACTACTTCCACAAGCTGTGGTTGAATGAAGGCGGCTTCAGCGGACTGATGGACCGGACCGCGCGCAACCGGCTGTGGTCCTCGTCCGAGATCGTCATGCCTTCCATGTCTCGTGCGGTCCCCCCGTATGACGGGGCAACCTGGCCGATTGATGAGGACCGGTCCCTGGCTGTGCGTGGCGGCGCGGCGGCAGGCGGCGCGGCGGGCATGATGGGACCCGGCATGGGCATGGAGATGCCTGGTGCCGGAATGCCCGGTGCCGGCATGGCCGGAGGGATGCCTGGCGCCATGCCAGGGCCTGGCGCCATGCCCGGAGCTCCGGTGGGTGGTGCGCCCGGCATGGGTGGTGGAATGATGGGTGCGGGAATGGCCCCCCCCGGCATGGGAGGAGAAATGCCAGGCATGGCGGGAGCCGGTGGCGCGGCCGCGGCCCAGGGCGACGATGCGATGATGACCAATGTTGTCGCCAATCTTACGCTCAAGATCGTTGAGGAGCAGGGCTCCGAGACCCGCAATGCCCGGCCGAAGACGGAATACGCCGCGCTGCCCAGCGTCAATGTCGCCACTCCGCCGCCCGGCGCGAAGAGTACAGCCGCGCAGGCGATCCGGCGCTACATCGTGGTCGAGGATGAGGGCGTTTTCTACCTGCCTGAGTCACCGCAGCTTCAGGGCAAACGCGGGGTAGCCATCGACACGTCCGCCGACCAACTGATCAAGCTCGGGTTCACACCCGACGCTGCGATCAAGTTCTAGAACATGCCACAGGGCGAAGCGACGACAGCCGCGGGCTTACGCCGCGGCTGTCTGATTTTGCCGGTATTGCCACGGGAACCACGAGACGCCCAAGAGAATCTAAGAGCGTGTGATGAGAACCCCTCTGACCCTGTTCTGCCTGGCCGTGCTGTCCGCCTTCCAGGCGGGCCATTGCCAGCCGGCAACCACGCGGATCCTGCGTGAACAGGTGCAGCTTGCCATCTGGCATGGTGGCACCCGCGATGATCTCAAGCCGGTTGGTGCGGTCACGCGCCTGGTTCAGCGCGACCATCCCGGCCTGGTTCTGACAATCCGCGCGCTGCCACCCGAGACCATGCTGCACCAGCTCAAGCAGTGGGCCAGCCAGGATAACGAAGGCCTGCCGGACATCGTGATCATTCCCGATCGCTGGCTCCCCATTTTCGCACACGCCCTCCAGCCCCTGAATGCTCTCGTCGACGGCCGGAAACTGCAGTGCTATCCGCCGTCCGTCAGGGAGAGCCTGCGCCACGCCGGAAAGCTCTACGGGATCCCGTGGATCACCCGCTCGCGCGCTCTCTTCTATCGTCCCGACTTGCTGCAGGCGGCCGGGGTCTTGGTCCCGAAGACCTGGAACGACACTCTGGTCGCTGCAAGGCGATGTCACAGGCCGCCGGATGTGTACGGATTCGGCCTGGCAGGTATCCGGGACGATTCAGGCGCGCGCATGTTCCTGCAGGTACTCTGGTCATTGGGGGGCGATCTGCCATTGGTGGGTGAGCCAGGAAGGACCAACATGGCGGCACTGGAGGCCGCGCTGGGCCTGTACCGAGATCTGCACAGCGCCAGTGAGCCCGAGGTGCTTGCGTGGGACCAGGAGTCGCTTGAGGGGTTTTTCGAGGATGGCCGGCTGGCGATGATGGTGGCGGACTGTGACTTCGCGCAGTACCTCAAGGCCGAAGGTGGCGACCTCAAGTGGGCCACCGCGCCCTTGCCTGCCGGGCTATCCGTCGTCGGCCAGATTGATGTAGATGTCGCATGCATCCTCAAGCCCACGCGTCATCTGGAAGCCTCCGCGAAGGTGCTCGCGTCGCTTCTTGGCTCTGAACAGGCGGAAGCACGGCTGGCTCTGGGTGGAATACCTGTACACGCGGACCTGCTGGAGAGATACCGACTCGAGCCCGACTATGCGGCTTTCATCGCTGACATTCACAGGGCGCGCGGGGTGCCTTCGGAACGCTGGGACGCGGCGCAGGCCGTGATTTCGGATGCACTGTTCGCGCTGCTTACGGGCCGCCAGGGGGTCGCCGAGACAGCACGTTTCATCGCCAACAGCCTGTCTGGTCCCGCGCCCAGGCAGTAGCGGCTACCAAAGTCGCTGCGGCGGGTCCTCGGGGACTTCCAGCTCCACGTGCTCAATCCGCTTGCGGCGCGACCAGGGATAGATAACCGCATCGACCCTGCCCAGCACGTGGTCGGCTTTGAGCGTGCCGATGTCGCGACTGTCCTCGCTGAAATTGCGGTTGTCTCCCAGCAGGAAGATTTCGCCGGCGGGGACGGTCGTGAGAACGGGTCGCTCGCGGATCAGTCGCTCCCGCTTGATGTACGGTTCATTCGGCCAGACGCCGTTCACCATGGCCTGGCCGAAAGCAACCCCCACAAGATCCCCCTCGACAGCTATGACACGCTTGACGAGGTTCTCGTGGTTCTCGGGTCGCTTCACGACCACGATATCACCACGCTGCGGCAGACGATCACCGTACGCATCGATGCGGATCACGTAAACGTCGCCGCGTTTCAGCGTGGGGTCCATGGAGTCGGAGACCACCACACCGATGCGTATGGTGCGGGCGAGCCAGACAACGAACACCGCAACGGCGATGAGCAGGACCCACACGGCCCACCTGCCCACCGGGCGCTTCAGGATCGCACCAGCCTGGGATGCAAGACCTGATTGTCGCAACTCAACCGTCTCCTGCCCCGGCCACATTCCGCCCGTGCGCCTTCAGCTATCAGCCACGAGCCTGCCGATCAGTTGGAGCCCGGCATCAATCACCATGCCACCGGCCTCGGGGGCCAGCTTACTCCAGCCCGAGGGAGTCGGCTCGTAGCCGCCCTCACTGAAGGCCCGCGGCGTCGGAACATAGCCCTGGTAACCGTTTGAGTACCCGACGAACCCCGTGAAAGGCAGGGGCGACCGGGACTTCAGTTCGAGCTGGTACTCCACGAATAGTTCGAAGGGGCCGCTCACCAGAGCGCCGTCGCCGACCCGCAATGCCTGTATCTCGCAGTCCTCGTGGTAATCGCCGCGGGCCGCCAGCTTGAGCAGTTCCTGGGCGAAGACCGCCTCCGGCACCCCGTCCACCTGAGCGCGGATGGGGCCCACCGCCAAATCCACGATGCGTTGCGCATTAGCGACCTGCTCGGGGGTGAAACTGCGCCCCGGGATGCTCTCGACCGTGGACGCGATCCCGGCGGGAGCGTCTGATGCCATGTCGTCCCGGCTCAATAGCCCAACCAACGCCGCCGCGCCGACGATGGTTCCCAGCCGCCAGGCCTCATAGAACCCACGCTGCTGGTTGGGGCGCTTGTAGTTGATGTGATTGATGTTGCCCGTTGCCCCATTGAGCACGATCCCGGTTCCGCCACGAGCCTGCTCCACGACCTTGATCGCGTATCCGGGCCAGTCCGCGGAGTACAGCCAGTTGTCGCCTGCCAGGATCGCCGGGTGCAGGGCGTAGTTGAGCACCGAGGCGATAGCCTGACCATCTTCGCCGTCCACACGGAGGGTCAGGATTTCCGGGTCTACCGGGCCCAATACCTCGGTCACGCTGTCCGGGTCCAGCCCCTCCCAGTTCATGTGGGTTTCCCCGTCCGCGGTGCGCAGGCGTCGGTTGTTCACGGGCTCTTCGGCAATGCCCTTCCCCCACGCAATCCTGGCCGGGCGCATCGAATCGAAAGCCATCTTCACGGCCCCGGCGGCAGTCCGGGCAGTGAGGGAGACCAGCTCCGCACCGGCAGTCTCGCCGAGAATGCCCAGGAACGCCGGGCCCGCGTGAGTGTGGGTGGCGGCGGTGAGGATGCGCTCGGGCGCAATGTCACACAGTTCGGCAGCCCGGCCTCGCAGTTCCGCGGCGAAGGGCGCGTAGAAGCCGCAGACGTCCAGGACCACGAGGCCGAAGGCAGGGCCGTCGTCCTCGCGCAAGACCAGCGCGCGGGCATACAGTGGGTCATGGATGCCCTTGCTGCCCTCCTCACGCACGTTTCCGTCCATCCAGCAGCCCACGTGGGGGGTGATGTTGACCTTCGCGGCACCGGCGTACAGGGACATGACGATCCTCCAGGCAGATGGTATGGTCTATCATACCGAGTCTGCAGGAGAATGTCAGCGGAGGAAAAGGGAAGAGGCGTGGGTGGAATCAGAAGCCGCGGGAGGCCCGGCTTTCACGGCTCGGTTTCATCAAGACAGTCGGGCGCGGGGTGGGTGCGTTGGCCGCATGCTTGCGCGGCGTTGCGGCAATAGCTCTGCGTTCGCAGGAAGGTTACGACGTGGGCTACCGAGAGGAAACCGTACATTGGCGACCATGAAGGTACCCGGCAGCCTCGAAACGGCCGCCCGGAGCGATCCAGGCGGCCGTGTGGCGTCTTGTCTCGGGGGCATCAGCCTTCGAAGCGGTAGTCGAACTCGTAGTAGTGAGGGGTCGCGGAGAAGGTGGAAGGACCGAACTTCAGGCTGTCCCAGCCCCGCCACTTGGCGTGGCCGTCGGCATAGCAGATGTTCGTCCCGCCATTGTGCTTATTGGCGTAACCTTTGCTGCCGTCCACGCTCCCGGTGGTCGCAGTGTAGTAACACTGGAAGTCCATCACCATGAAAACGGAGGCAGGGGACATAACCGCGGACATCGGCTGGTTGGATAGCCCCACGAAACCCGAGGGATAGCTGATGTGATAGTGGTTGTACCCGTACCCAAGGTCCGGGTAGCGCACGTGGGCATTGTGGTTGCTGCAGGTACCGGTTGCGCAGAGATCACCTTTGTGGGACGGACAGACAAACAGCTGGGTGTTCTTCATGTAGGGGGCGACGCGGTCACACCAGAAGTAGCTTCCCCACCAGGCCGCCGACACATAGCGCTCGTCATAGTCCTGACCATACATGAGAACGGCGAGGCCGATCTGCTTGACGTTTGAGAGGCAACTGGCGGATCGTGCCTTCTCACGGCCCCTGCGAACACAGGAAACAGGATGGCGGCCAGGATAGCGATGATGGCGATGACCACGAGCAACTCGATGAGCGTGAAGCCTCGACGGGTCATGTGCGGCACCTCCGTTTGGTGGGTGCATACGCGCAACAGTGCGCAAAAACCATTATACTGACCGTCAGCAGACAAAGCAATAACCGGAGCCACGGCAAGAAGCCTTCGAGCACCTTTGGCCGTTGACTTGGCGTGCCGCAAGGTCTACAGTCAATGCCCGTTGGGGCATCCATCCAGGCGTAGTGCTAACATGCCGCCCACCCACGTCGATCCAGTTCCCGAAATCGCCGCAACATCGCGCCGGACGCGCGTCTCCCAGTTGTTGGCCCTGTCTATGGGCCATGCGCTGAATGACGCGTACGTGAATTTCATCGCTCCGCTTTGGCCGCAGATCAAGGAGCGGTTCGTGCTGAACAATGCGGATGTCGGCGCGATCGCTTTCTGGTGGGGACTGACCACCAGCCTGAGCCAGCCGGTGTTCGGGTATATCACCGACCGCAGGCAGCCCAGGCGACTGATCGTGGTTGCCACGCTCATCAGCACCCTGTTCTTCAGCTTCGTGGGGTATGCGCGGACGCTGCCGGAGTTCCTGGCATGCATCATTCTCGGCGGAATGGGCGTGGCCATTTACCACCCGAGAGCTGGGGCGCTTGCGGTTGCGGTGTCCGGGAACAAACGGGCGCTGGGGATGGGACTGTTTGGCGCTGGAGGGGCAATCGGATACGCTTTCGGATACCTGGGCAGCCCGTACCTGCACGATCTCGCGGGCAGCATGAGGGGGCTGGTCTACGCGGCCCCGGTGGGCATACTGGGCGCGCTGGTACTGGTCTGGGTGAATGCTGAGGCGCGCATATCCAAGCCTGCCGTGGCTTTCAGCCTGCGACAGCACTTTCTCCCCTATCTCGGGCAACTGGCCCCGCTCATGGCCGTGATGGTGCTGCGGTCCGCGACGGTAATCGCCTTCGGTAACTTCATCCCGCTGATGCTCAGCGAACAGGGCCGGGCGCTAGTGTCCGGCGGGCATGCGGGCTTCTACTTCATCGCGGGCGGGGCAATCGGAGGCATCGCCGGCGGGCATATCTCGGACAGGTTCGGCCGGCGCGGGATCACCATCATCAGCCTGCTAATGAGCCCGCCGATCCTGTACTACGCGCTGCAGGCCGCCGCATTGCCGTCGCTGCACGTGTTCTTCGCGCTCCTGTTCCTGGCGGGGTTCATCATGCGTGGCGCAGAGGCCACAAACATCACCCACACCCAGGAGCTGCTGCCCGAAGGCGCCAGTCTCGGCGCGTCCCTGGGCATGGGCGGCGTTTGGGGTATCGCGGGGCTTGTGGGACCAGTCGTTGGCAGGATGGCGGACGAGTACGGCGTGGCCTACGCGCTGGGGTGGATCGTGTGGGTCCCTGTAGCGGCGGGGATTGTGGCGTTTTTCATCCCGAAGGGCAGCACGCATCGTCGTTGAGGCACGACCGCGCGGCGCCGTATCTCACCTGCGCCGCGCGGTCATGCCTTTGCTCGCCCGGCTACAGGACGAAGGGGTCCAGGTGTTTGCGGGAGATCCGCAGCATTTTCTCCCGGAACGGATCGCGGGACCAGATCGGCCCGTGTGGCTCCAGGGACAGGTAGCCATCGTACCCGTGCTCGTAGAGGAAAGCCAGCACCTTCGGGAAGGCGATGTCGCCCATGCCCGCAGGGGGCTGAGAGGCCAGTTCGCCGTCGATGTAGAGATGCTCTTTGATGTGGACGTAACCCACCTTGTCCCCGTGCTTCCGCGCAACTTCCAGGTAATCCGCGCCGTGATGGCACCAGTTGGCCGGATCGTACTTGATCCCCACCTGCGGCAGATGCTCCCAGACAAGCTCGTACGCCTCCAGGCAAGTGAAGAAGCTGTTGCCGTGGACCGCATACATGGATGTGCTCATGCCGACTTTCTCGGCCTTGTCGAGGAAAGGAGGGAAAACCTTCACGAACTCTGCCGCCTGTTCCGCCAGAGACGCACCTTCAATGGCGCCGCCGCCGGTAATGAGGACGTCCGCCCCGAGGATCCCGCCAAACTTGATGGCGCGATTCAGCATCTCGTGGGCCTCCGCGCGCACATCAGGGTCGGGCGACAAGTGATTCCACCCCCACAGGCCGATAGCTGATGCCCCCACACCGTGGCGGTCAAGAATTGCGCGCATGGCCACCACGGTCTCCTCCGTCAGATTCTTGAAGTCCCCCCAGTAATTGTACTCCAGCCCTGCAAAGCCGTGCTCAGCCGCGAATGCCGCATCTGATTCCACGCCTTCAAGGTGATTGTGCCCGATGAACGCCCATTTCATGGTCGCATCCTCCAGGACTGCGTGTTCGGAATGTCAACCGTCCGCGGTGGGTATTCGCCGGAATGTACGGGGCACCTTCGGAGGGATGTGAAAGCAGGCGGGGAAATGGGGTACAGAGGGTTACCTCGTCGAGCCGACGCTCGACCTACGCGGCGTGGGTGTCGTCTCGCTCAGACCGACCGTCTCGGGCGGCGGTCTGCAGACAACGAGGTGCGTAACAGATTGGGAGCACGACTTCCCGAAAGCAGGTGGCAAATCGATGAGTCTCCCCCACGCCGTCCTGATGATTGCCCTTCTGATGCTGTTAGTGGCAGCCGCGGGATGGTCGGACCTCCCCGGCGACCAGCACTGGCGCAATGCGCTCAAACCCACAGGTGAGCCCGGGCCCGAACTGACTCTCGCAAGAAACGGTCAGACCGACTACGTAATCGTGATCCCGGAGCAGGAAACTGGGGCGGAACTGAAGGCTGCCCAGGAACTCTCCCATTGGTTGCATGAGATGACCGACGCGGAATACGCGGTGGTCGATGACAGCGCTCCCAAGCAGCAGCACGAGATCAGTGTGGGCGAAACCAACCGGGTTGTGGGAGAGCCCGCGCAAGACCTGAAGGCGGATGGCTACCAGATCTGGGTGTGCGGTGAGTCACTAATACTGCGGGGCGGCTCGGGACGTGGACCGATCAACGCAGTGTTCGCGTTCCTCGAAGAGGACCTGGGATGCCGGTGGTATACCAGGTCGGCCACGCGTATCCTGCACCGGCCAACGCTCAAGGTGCGCCCGGTTCCGCGGGTCTTCGTCCCGAAGCTGACCATCCGCGACCCCTTCGTCCATGATGCGTTCAACGGCGAGTGGTCTCTGCGCAACCGGACCAATGCCCCCTCTGCACCGGTGCCGGAGGAATGGGGCGGGCATGTGCAGTATGCACGATTCGTGCACACCTACAATGAACTGGTTCCACCGGGCAAGTACTTCAAGGATCACCCGGAGATGTTCATGCAGAACGCCGACGGTACGCGCACCGCGCGGCAGGTCTGCCACACCAATGCAGATACGATCCGAGTAGCGACCGAGACCGCGCTGGCGATTCTGAAAGACCGGCCGAAGGGCGTCATCATCAGTGTCTCCAAGAATGACGGTGGCGGCTCATGCGTGTGCGAGAACTGCCGCGCCATCGACGAGGCCGAAGGCTCCGATGCCGGCAGCCTGCTGCATTTTGTGAACGCGGTGGCCGAAGGCATTGAGAAAGAGCGTCCCGACGTGACGGTCTCCACGCTGGCCTATCTTGAGACGTACCTCCCGCCGAAGACAATCCGTCCCAGGCACAATGTGGCGATCCGCCTGTGCACTGACCGCTGCATGTGGTCGCGGCCCTTCCGGCCCGCGCGGGAGAGCGAGATCTTCCAGCCCGCGCTGGAGGGTTGGGCGCGGATCCACGACCGTATTCATATCTGGGACTACGTAGTCAACTTCAGCCATTACTGCGCGCCCATGCCCAACATGCACGCGGTGGCGGACAATATCCGCAACTTCGTGGAGCACAATGCACAGGGCGTCATGCTGCAAGGAGCCTACCAGAGCCCGGGCAGCGAGCGGGGGCTTATGCGCTGCTGGGTGTGGGCCAAGCAGCTGTGGAACCCGTCGCTGGACACGGACGCGCTCATGCATGACTTCGTGTACGGCTACTACGGCAAGGCTGCCCCGGCAATCGCCGACTACTACAACCTGTTGCAGGAGACGGCGCGGGTACATGAAGAGAGCATGAAGGCCCCGGAGGGCGGTATCCGGTACGATATGCGCTCTCCCTTCTTGTCTGCGGACTTCCTGACCCGCGCCAATGAACTGTTCGACACGGCCGAGGCCCTCGCGGAGAGCGAGGAGATCCTCCACCGGGTGGAACTGGAGCGTCTGCCCATCATTTACGTACAGATCATGCGCGGCCCGGCGGAGACCGGCCCAGCATACCCCGGCCTCGTGGACCGATTCGAGACCATCACAAAGCGTGTCGGGATGACCCACATTGCCGAGGGTCCGCCGGACGTGGAGAGCAAGATCAAGAGCTGGCGCGCGGAGGTCGGGATCCTCGAACAGGTGGCGAGCATCGGCAGGGACGACTGGAAGAGCTGGGAACTGAGCAATGAGTGGAAATTCGCGAAAGACCCGGAGGGCAAGGGCGTCGCGGAACGCTGGTTCGCGCAGGATCTTGACGCCACAGACTGGGCCACAGTGCGCAGTGACACCGGGAACGGTTGGGAGAGCCAGGGCTTCGCCGACTACAACGGCTGGGGCTGGTATCGACAGACCTTCACCGTACCCGGGAACATGAAGGCGAGCAAGGTGAAGCTCTTCTTCGAAGCGGTGGATGAGGACGCGATCGTCTATCTCAACGGTGAGAAAGTCTTCGAACACACCGTCGCCACCACCGGCCTGCCGCCGGAATCCATCTGGGTAACGCCCTTTGTAGTGGATGTGACCGACAAGCTGAAACTCGACGAACCGAACCAGCTCACCGTGGCCGTGTTCAACCGCATCGGCATGGGGGGCGTATACAAGCCGGTGCGCCTGGTTTCCTCTGATCGCCAACTGGACGCGGAGGTCATCGTGCGCCTGCTCAAAGCGGCCAAGGAGAGAGGGGAATAACACGGGCCGCCGTCAGTATTCTGGTGGCGCTGCCGTGGCGTACTGAAAGCCGCCCTTTGCGCACACGGGGCCGGCTGGTACAATGGCCATAACGCGACGTCCATCTGCTCATGGAAAGGGGGCCGTATTCGTGTTGAGGATGACCGTTGCAGCAATCGTGACAGCCGTGGTGGTGTCAGGTGCAATCGTGACCGGTTGCGCCAAGGTGCAGGAAGCCAAGGAGACCGCACAGGCGGTGGGGGAAGCCGCGCGCTTCTCGAGGGACATGCAGGACGGCAAAGCAACGATCAAGGGCAAAGACGGGCAGCAGATGACCATCGAGACAAAGGGCAAGGACGAGAACATGACCGTGACCATGAAGAATGAGAAGGGCGAGGAGTTCACGGTCGCCGGCGGCAAGGAGATGGACTTGAAGGGTCTCGACATCGAGGTGTACCCGGGCGCCAGGCAGGAAGGCGGCAGCCGGATGAGCGATGAGAAGCTGACCCACATCTCCGCGGTATTCAAGACAAGTGACAGCTTCGAGAAAGTCGCCGACTTCTACAAGAAGAAATACCCCGATGCCCAGACTAACGAGATGAACATGGGTGAGCAGCAGATGCTCATCATGACCGTCGGAGAGGAGCCTAAGGTCAAGAGCATCAGCGTGACCACCGAAGAGGGCACCAAGGACATCAATATCATCCTCAGCCATGCCATCGACAAGGAGAAGCCATCCGAGTAGGACGGCTCCAAGGACAGACAGAACTGGAGGCGATGAAATGAGTTCAGTGGACAGACGCGCATTCGTGGGCGCCATGGGCGCGGGGGCGGTGGGTGTGTTCGCAACGGGGACGGCGCTATTCGGGCAGACCCCGGCAGCGGCACAGGAACTCGCAACGCACCAGGTCAAGCCGCTGAAGTACCCTTACGATGCGCTCAAAGGCATCTCGAAGCAGGTCGTCACCTGGCACCACGACACTCACTATGCGGGCTACGTGGCCAAGCGCAATGCCATCGAGAAGCAGCTGGCCGAACTTGGGCCGGGCACGGCGGGGTTCGATGCCCGGGTGTACGCCGGCCTGAAACGATCGGAGAGCTTCAACGCCAGCGGGATGATCCTCCACGAGATCTACTGGGAGAATCTGGGCGGAGACGGGAAGCCCGGAAATGGCCCGGTGGAGACGCTGATCCGCAACTGCTTCGGGAGCATTGAGGCCTGGATGGCGGACATGAAAGCCATCGGCAGCCAGGCGACAGGCTGGGCGCTGTGCTGCTACGACCCCAGCGATGCCCGGCTGCATAACTACCTGGTGGACCAGCACGAACTGGGCGGCATCTGGGGAGCCAAACCGCTGATCGCACTGGATGTCTTCGAACACGCCTATTACCACGATCAGGGCCCCAACCGCGGCGCGTACATGGACCTGTTCTTCCAGAACCTGCACTGGGGACGGATCAATGCGCTGTATACGGGATAGGTCCTGCCCGCGGATGAGCAAAGGTGCGCGGCCCCGGCGAGATGCCGGGGCCGCCTCGTTCGTGTCAACCGTCCAACAGACTATCGCGGGCGTGCTCCCGTGCCAGGCGAACCGCGGATCTCTCAACCCAACTGCCTGCAAGCCTCGATGAAATCCTCAGTCAGCAGCGTGTCGCCGTAATGGGTCTCGAAATACTGGATGCCCCAGCGCGTGGCGATGCGTTCCGGGAAGCTTTCCGGAGTCTCCACCCCGAGAGTCGCATCCCGCAACAGGAAAATGCGGTATCCGAAAGGCGCCATGAGTTCGACTCCGCCACCAGCGCGCAGGATACACATGTCGGTGGCAAAGCCCGTGTACAGCAGGTTCTCGATCCCATGGCGGCGCAGAGCGCGGTCGAATTGACCAGTCTGGTGGACGAAGGGTTCGCCCGGCTCCGGCGCCACGATCTGCGCCCGGTCCATCCTCCCATAGGGCGAGAGCGTGGCGTAATCTCGCCCATGGGATCTGGCCAGGATCTCCTCGCGCCAACCGGGTACCACTGGACCGGGCTGATAGGGGTTGTGGACGGGTTCGTCCAGGTCCTGCATGGCTTCGGGGTGTTTCGCGCCGATTGCCGAGCTCTCAACATGGCAGACAAGGATGCCCGCAGCCCGCGCGGCGTCCATTGCGGGGCGGATGCACTCGCGCATGATCCGTTCGGCTTCGCGGAAAGATTCCAGGAACCCCATGCCCACGCAGAAGTTGGGGTCAATCTCCGGCCCGCCCTCACAGCCGATGTTCCAGCAATGCATGACCACCAGCGCGGTTTTCAACGGGTCAAGCTCGATGGTGTGTGTCTCGTAGCCCGTGTCGGTCAGCGGGATGGTGCGGTAGTAGCGGCCCTCGAAACGCAAATTGCCCACAGTGATCCTCCGTTCCTTGGTCAGGCAGTCTCGCCCGTGATGTACTGGACAACTTCATTGGGTTCGGCAAGCCAGACGTCATCTCCCCCAAGCCGGCAGACAGTCTCGAAGCGCTGCCGGAGTTCCTCCAGGGTGCAGTCCTTCCAGGGGTGAATCGCCTCGCCCGGTGTGGGACAGTGGCAGTAGTCAATCACCCAGCCCCCGGAGTCGATGGCCTGGTGCAGCCGCTTGTAGGGATCGAAGGCGGAGTAGAAAGGCGGCGGGTACTCGTGATGCAGGGGACACCGGGCGAGACGGAACAGGTCCATCCCCGGCCGGTTGATATCGTCGTAAATGGTGAGAATCCCCCGGTAGCCGAATTCGGGGGCGACTCTCAGCGCCGGAGGATAGCCTTCGTTGTTACCCGGGACGCAGAAGAGAGAGACGGGCAGCCCGGTGGCCTGCGCGAGGACTTCCCGGCTCCTGCCCACTTCTTCCAGCGCATTCGCATCGGTAACCGCCGCGTGGGTCATACTGTGGGAGGAGATTCCCCAGCCCTCGGCATGCAGTGCGTGAAGCTCATCTCTGGACAGGATCATCATCCCGTCATAACTGCTGCCGGGAACGTCTCGGGGTACGCCGATCTGGCTTGCGACCAGACAGACATGGCCCGGGATGCCGAACTCGCGGTGTACCTGGAGTGCATGCTCGAGCAGGAGCGCACAGCCCTCGTCGTAGGTGATGGAGTAGACCCAGCGCTTGCCGTCTTTCCAGGCCATAGGTGGGAACCCCGCGTGCACCGGAGTGGGTACTGCGAGGGGGAGTATTAGACGGAAGGACCGCTGAGACCTGCGTGAGACGAGAAACAAGCCCGCGGAGGTCGCGGAGCCCGGACGTCATTCATAGCCCGGGCTCCGCGGGAGCGATACGGCTTCGGTCATGCCACCAGATCTTCGCACTGGCGGCGGATTTGGCGGACGTGATAGGCGACGTTGGCGCTGGTGCAGCCCATCTGCTGAGCGACCTCGCGCCAGGTGTGTCCCTTCATCAGCCCGTTCAGGACCGTCTGCTGGGTCTCGCTCAGCCCCTCCAGCAGCGTTGCCAGCAGGGCTTCGTCCAGGACAACCCAGGCGGTGTCTTCGCACTGCGCCTCGTGGCGATTGTCCTCGGGCTCGGTGCAGCGCCGGCGGCGGGCCCACTTGATGTAGTCCAGCATACGCCAGCGCGCGCGCTTCAGCAGGAACTGGTCAGGCTGGCCGATCTCGATATCAACCACGTCCAGGCTTTCGAAGACCGCGAACCAGGCCTCGCCCAGCAGGTCGTCGAAGTCCTCGTGACAGCATCGGGCGTAGTAACGCGCCATGTTGGTCAGCCGCGGGCGCAGCGCTGCCACCAACTGCTGCCGGGCTTCTTTGTCGCCGATTTGAGCACGGCGGACCAGGGTTTTCACCGCAATCCCTCCCGGGATACACCTTCGGACAAAATGAAACGGCCACGAGCCTTTTCTTCGCTCGTGGCCGCTTGATTGCGCGGTGTGGTCTTCTGACCTCAGGTGTCGCCCGGCTCGGGGGCCATCACCTGCCACGAGTTGTCTGCGTTGAGAATGTCAATGACGTGCGCGTGAACGCCTGTGCCCACAATGGATGTCGCTTGGCACGCAAGCATGGAGATGTCTCCGCTTCCATGTATCAGTGGCCGATAGGCGGTCAGTCCTGGTGATCTCACGGTGGTGATGCCCCCTTTCTCTCGCAGGATAAGTTGCTGCCGCGTGGAGCACACAACTGGCGCGCGGCGTATGTTGGGATTATAGCCTGGGGAACGGGAATTGATAAGGGCGGGCGAAAAAAAGTTGTTCCATGCAGGTGGCAGCAGCGGACGGGACAGTGAAGCCGCTACGAAACCGCAGGAAAGGACGGCCTCACAGACGAAATGGAGTATGGAAGACGGCACATAACCTTGCCGCTGAAGGCGGAGAGGATTGACATATGAGACCCATCGTGACAATGGTCCTCGTACTCCCAATGGCCGCTGGATGTCTGGCACAAGGCCGGTTCAGCACGAGCGCACTGCAGTGGGAGATGCGCGCGGGCACCATCACCTCCCTGCGCACTGCAAGGGGCGATGTGTTGGCGGCAGGTTCGGAAGACCGAGTACTCTCCGGGCTGAGACGGCTGGAGGGCGACCTGACCCCGGCGGCTGAAACGGGCGAGGTCGCACAGGCAGAGCTACCCGCGGAGCGATCTTGGCCGGAACTGACCGGCAAGGGCAAGGGCACCATGACCGTGCACATCGAGGCGGATTCCAGCGGCGCAGGCCTGGTGCTGAGGCAGTCCGGCGACAGCGACCCGGGTCTCTACGCCGTGCGCTGGGGCATCACGGGCATTCCGCTGGATTACAGCATTCTCGTGCCGGGGCACAGCGGCCTGAGACTCACCCGTGACGCACCCGGCTCGTCCTTCGAGTACCCGTATCCCATGGGTTGGGAGGCCCAGTTCGTCATTGTCGAGGGCGAGGGCGGTGGCTTCTGGGTATGGGCCGAGGATCCGCTGAGCCGGTACAAGACGCTGCGGGTCTGGAAGCGCGCCGATTGCTGGGAGCTGGCCTTCGAGACCCAGAATCTCGCGCCTTTCGCGGACAAGACGGAGATCGAGAGCGTGAAATGGCGTCTGGCAGCATACCGGGGCGACTGGCGAGTGCCCGCGCGGCAGTACCGCGACTGGGCGCACACGGCTTTCGGGCTTACGCCAATAGAGGACCAGCAGCCGGAGTGGGTCAAGGACATCCGCCTGCTGGTGATCTGCGGCATGGACCTGGACCTGCTGGATGTCATGGCCGAGAAGTTCGACGCGACCCAGACTTGCCTCTACGTCCCCGACTGGCGGTTGGATGGTTATGATCGCAATTACCCCGACTACACCGCGAAAGAGGGCCTGGCAGCGTTTCTCAACCGCGCCCACGAACTGGGCTTTCGTGTGATGCTGCATGTGAACTATTTCGGCTGCGACCCGAAAAACCCCGAGTACGAGCGGTTCGAGAAGTACCACACCCGCGATCCTTTCAGCGGCGAGAAGCTCTGGTGGACGTGGCCTTACCCCCACAAGCTCAAGGCGGGTGAGGAACCAGCCATCAAGTTCGCGTACATCAACCCGGCCAGCAGCGAATGGCGCAAGTTATTCGTGTCGCGCATGGTGGAACTGTGTACCAAGTACCCCGTGGATGCCCTCCACCTGGACCAGACACTTTGCATCTGGAACCACGCGGGCGGGTTGGTGGATGGGATGACCATGGCCGAGGGGAACATCGCCGAGCACCGGGAGCTTCGGCTGGCGCTCCCCCATGTTGCGCTATCGGGCGAGGGGCTCAATGAGGTGACCTTCCGGCACGAAGCTTTCGCACAGCGCCACGCATGGGGGCTGAATCACAGCGAGGGCACCTGGCACACTTCGTGGCTGCGGTGCGCGCACGCGGTCTCCTCGTACCTGCTGCGGCCATACACCATCATCAACGGATATCTGGGGCAATGCCCACCCGGGAACTCGCAACTGTATGCGGCCTGGATGGAGGCTTACAGCCACTGGGGCGTCATCCCTACGTGGTCGCGGCCCACGGTGAACTCGCTCGAGTCCCCGGTGGGCTTTGAGCGGCAACTCATGACCGAAGCGCGCTTCTACCACAGCCAGCGGCTTGACCCGGACACTGACGGCGACTGGCCCGCGGGCACGCGTTTCGCCTTCCGAGGCGCAGACGGCACGCCGGCGTGGTACGTCTCCGACCAGGGCTTCGCGCTGCTCTCAGGACAGGAACGAAAAACGGTCTCCCGCACAATCACGGGCGTGAGGAGCTACACAGGGGCAGGGTCGGTTGAGGGCTGGAGGGCATATAACGAGCGCGAGGTCTTCGGGCTGGACCCCTCAAGCTGGTACGCGGTGAGCCCCGAACCGGGTGACCCGCAGGCCTTCCACGTGACCTCGCTCCCGCCGGATACCCGGCCTTCAGGGATCACGCTGCATCCGGACGTGGCGGTCATCAGCACCCAGGACACCGGAAGATCGGTGGCCCGATTTGCGGACCTCATCGACAGAGCGCGCACCGGGTACACGGTCTACGATGGCGGCGGCGAGGAGTTCACGGGCGCCCTCGGCGGGACGGACTGCGGCGCGCACTTCCAGCTCACCGGCACCGACCTCTTCTCCCTGCACCCGCCCTGGCGAGCCCAGCGGAAGAACCCCGCTACCGGAGTGCTCGAAGCATCCGGCACCGGGACGGTCTATGCGAGGTTCCAGGTCAACCTGCCTGCTGAGGGCGAGCCGAAGTTCGTCAGCCGCGTCTTCATGGATAAGGGCGCAATCGGCCCCGGCAAGACAGATGGCGTGACCTTTACCGTGGAGGTGTCGGATGGCGAGACGACGCTCAAGGCCTGGAAACACGCCACCGCGTCGGAACCTGTGCCGCTGGAACTGGACCTGGCGGAGCTTCGTGGCAAGTCGGTCACGGTCACTCTCACCGGTGATACCGGACCGAGCAAGCAGGCGACTTTCGACTGGGGCCGGTGGGAGAACCCGCGCATCGAACGCCACCGCCAGACGCCGAGTGTAATGACGCTGGTTTCCCCCATCCCCTGGCGCTATGCCCTGGGCAAGGGCGAGCTGGAACTGAAGCGTACCGGGGAGACCACCTACGAGGTGTCCGCGGTCTTCCCGGGCGCGATATGCCTGGTGTCGGGCGATCCGCTGGCAGTCGACCCACCCTGCGACATGACGAAGCTACCGTTCTCTGTGGGGTTCGTATCCGAGTCGGGCGAGGAACTGCGCAGCCCGCAGTACGCGGGAGCATCGGTTGCGGCAGCGACCGTGGGTGGGGTGAGCCGCAAGGGATTCACCGCGCATCCGCCCAACCAGGGGCAGACACACATGCAATTCCTGGCGCATCTCGCGGAGACCCTGGGGACCTTCCACAGCTTCGTAGGCCTGCGGGATGGTTCGCAGTCGGATGGCTGTATCTTCCGGGTGCTGGTGAACGGGGAGGAAGTCGCAAGCCGGAAGATGGTTCCGGGGCAGTGGGGTGAGATCTCGGCGGACCTCACCCCGTGGGCGAAGAAGACCATACTGCTCTCGCTGGTGACTGATTCAGACGGCCCCTTCAACTTCGACTGGGCGATGTGGGGAGAGCCGAGGGTGGATGTGGTGAGGAAGTAGCAGGGGGGACGCCACTTGGCTGATGCCGCCAGAGCGGGTTCAATTGATTCGGCGATTCGCTTTGTGTCCCCGGAGTTAGCGATGATCGACGCACTGGCGGCGAAGCTCGACGGTGTTGCGGCGCTGTGCCGACGGTACGGCGTGAACAGGCTGGAAGTCTTCGGGTCAGCGGCGGCAGGGGGGGGGCGATCCGTCGCGTTCCGACATCGACTTCATCGTGGAGTTCCAGCCTGACGAGCCGATGGGCCCGTGGATGTCACGGTACTTCAGCTTCCGGGATGACCTCGCTGCCCTTTTGGGCCGGTCGGTGGACCTGGTGATGGCGAATTCGCCGGGGCTGAAGAACCCCTACTTCGCGCGTGAAGTGCGCCGCTCGCGGAGGCTGGTGTATTCGGCCCAAGACGCCCAAGTGGCTGGATGACATCCGTCGCTTAGGCGAGTTCATCCGTGATGCTACCCTGGGGAGGTCACTCAGTAAGTACCGCTCTGATCCACTGCTGCAAGCTGCGGTGGAGAGGCACTTCGAGATAATCGGCGAGGCGATGGGGCGCATTGCGCGGGACGACCTGGAGACGGCGTCCGGCATCGACGACTACCAACATGTCATTGCATTCCGCAACGTACTGATCCACGGCTATGACGTTGTGGCACCCGACGAAGTGTGGCGCATCGCTGAGGACAGTCTGCCCCGACTGCTTGAGCAAGTGCGCGCCCTGCTGTCCGACACCCAATCGGAAGCCTGAACGCTCCCTCGCAGGTCCCCGCGCAACTGTCGGCGAACACTCCCCTATTCACCCGCGGGGACCCCATCCATGCACGGCGTCTCGGCACGCGCAGTCATTATCGGGACCGTCTGCGTCAGCATTCTCGGGCTGCTGATCCCCTACAGCGACCTGAAGCTGCAGGGCACCTGGATTGCCGCCTGCCACCTGCCCATCGGCGTTTTCGTCATCCAGTTCCTGCTCATCGTCGTGGTCAACTCCGCCCTGCGGCTGCTTGTGCGGAAGTTCGCTCTGAAGGCCGGAGAACTGCTGGCCGTGTACGCGATGATGCTCGTCGGCAGCGGCATCCCCTCCTTCGGGCTCACCGAGTACCTCTTCCCCACTCTCGCCGGAATGCGCTACTTCGCCACCGTCGAGAACAAGTGGGAGCCGACCTTCTTCCATCTCGTGCCGGACTGGATCGCGCCCACGGATGCTCGCGCTGCTCTGGATTTCTTCGAGGGCCTGCACCCAGGCGAGCCAATCCCCTGGGATGCCTGGCTCACGCCGATCCTCGCCTGGACGGCGCTGGCAGCGATCATGCTTTTCCTGATGGCCTGCGTGAGCGCGGTTTTCCGACGCCAGTGGGTGGAGAACGAGCATCTCATCTTCCCATTGGTGCAGCTTCCTCTGGACATGGTGGACGGCCTGGAGACCGGCATATTGCCGCCTTTCTTCCGCAACCGCCTCATGTGGATCGGCGCGCTGATCCCAATCATTATCCACTCCTGGAACGGCTTCCACCACTATTTCCCCGCCATCCCGCATATCACGCTCCAGGTGCCGCTGAATCAGTACTTCCGGGTTCAGCCGTGGAACCACGTGGGCATCATCATGCTCTGGCTGCATTTCTCGATCGTCGGGTTCAGCTATCTGCTTTCGTCCGAACTTTCCTTCAGTCTGTGGTTCTTCTTCATTCTCTTCAACCTGGAGTCCGTGGCGCTTGCAGCCTTGGGTGTTGAGGTGCCGCCGATCCCGAACTACCCGACGCGGGCACAGGCCGCGCTGCAGATGCTGGGCGCGTTCTTTGTGATCTTCGGCTACATGGTGTATCTCGTGCGGGGGCAGATCCGGCAGATGGTCGCCGCGGCGCTGGGTGGGCTGAAGCGCCCGGGGGAAGATCACGAGCCGCTGCCCTCATGGCTGCTGGTATGGGGAATCGTGGTGGGTGTGGCGCTGTTCGCGGCCTGGTGTTCGCAGGCCGGGATGTCCGTCTGGTTCTCGCTGACCAGCCTGTTCCTGTACTTCGCGACAGCACTGGTTCTCACGCGGCTTGTGGCCGAAGGTGGCCTGTTGTTCATCCAGGCGCCCTTCCGGCCCACCGACATCTTCCAGACCTTCGTGGGCCTGCGGTGGATCGCCCCGAACAACCTGGTTGCCGCAACCTTCGTCGAGCGCGTCTTCATGTTCGACCTGCGCACGTTCCCGATGCCCAGCATAATGGACTCGTACAAGCTAGCACATGCAAGTGACGTGAATGTGCGCAGGCTCATGCCCGCCCTGGCCCTGGCTGCTCTCGCGGCCATCGCGGCCAGCTACTACTCGGTCATCACCACCTGTTACCAGAATGGCGCAGTCACGCTTTCAAGCTGGTTCTGCGTGGCCAGCCCTCAGCAGCCCTTCCAGACGCTGGTCTCCTGGATCGACGCCCCGAAACCGCCGAACCTGATGAGCATCGTGTTCGTGCTCATCGGGATGGCGATCACGGTGGGCCTGTCCATCGCCCGGGTGCAGTTCACCTGGTGGCCCTTCCACCCGCTGGGATATGCCATGGGCCCCAGCTGGCCGCTGATTCAGCTCTGGTCGTCGGTTCTTCTCGGCTGGCTGATGAAAGTGGTGCTCCTGCGGTACGGTTCGGGCAAGACCTACCGGCGCGCCCGGCCGCTGTTCCTCGGGCTGGTGGTTGGTGAGTTTCTGATCGCCGGCGTCTGGGTGATCGTGTCGGCGGTTACAGGAACGCGAGGGTACCGGTTTTTCCTCACTTGACCCCGCAGAGCAGAGGCACCTCCGAACGCCCCCGTCAGTGGCATCACCAGGGACGGGCCGAGGTCCCGCGGGATCGGAGCCACGTGCCCGACCGTCTCCTGCATCTGTACACGGCAGCCATTTAGGCATTGACAAGTAAGTTAGATATCTATAACATCTGGGCGTTGCTGGATAAGCATGTAATCCGAGCGAAGAGGAGATGGTGCCGATGGCAGTACGGGAGCCGGACCTGGGCGCTACCGCAAAGTAAGAGGGCACACGACGTTGCAGCGCCGTGTGCCCGGGAGAGGATTGGACAAGCCAACCCTGCGTAACCACACTATACATCATCAGAACCGGTTTGTCCATCCAGAACCCATGCAGCAGTCCGTTCGCGGCCTGCGCCTGCGCGACCACGAACGGAGTTGTGATCACCCTACTGGAGGGACAGCCATGTTGCCCGAACGTCACCGCCGCGGATTCACACTGATCGAACTGCTCGTGGTGATCGCGATCATCGCGATCCTCGCGGCAATCCTCTTCCCCGTGTTCGCACGAGCGCGGGAGAAGGCGCGCCAGGCCTCATGTCTGAGCAATATGAAGCAGTGGGGGCTGGCCATGATGATGTACGCCCAGGACTACGACGAGATGCTGCCCATTACCATGGAGGTGGACGCCCATGGCGCCTCGACGGTCCTCTCCGCGTGGTGGGGCGCCATCGACCCCTACGTCAAGAACCGCCAGTTGCGCTGGTGCCCCTCGGATCCCGACAAGAGTGACCCGAACCTGTGGGGGAGCTACCTGATGAACGGGATGCTCAGCGCCGGTGCACGTTCCCTGAACGCTTCGGACAAGCCTGCGGAGACGATCTTGATGGCCGAACGGCAGCGCGGCTGGGCGTCGATGCCCGACAACGACCCGTCCGACCCCATGAGCCCCTATTACGACCTGTGCTACGACAGTTGGCTGCCCAACGGGAACTGGTACACCGGAACCATCGCCTGGCCGCCTGTGTTCGGGGACCTGCTGGACACTGAGAGGCATAATGGGGGCCAGAACTTCGCATTCATGGATGGGCACGCGAAGTGGATGCGGTGGAACGAGGCCGTGAAGTCGGCCAGCGACAATCTGCACGACCTGCACTGAGCGAAGCCTACCACAAAGAGGGCCGCCTGGACATTGCCGGGCGGCCCTCGCATTTGCTCTGACACATGCCTACTGCCCCGCCAGTTGTTCCCCCTGGAATGACGCGAAACTCCCGCCCTGGGTGAAGACCCGCTGGACCTTCCCGGCCGCGTCCAGCACCACGCAGGCGCAGTCGCCATCGGTTGACAGGCCACCGAACGCAATTGGCTGGTCCCCGCTCTTGCGCCAGACCACAAGGGCTTTCCCGTCCGCGAGTTCCAGTTCGCAACCAAGGGAGGTATCGGTCGCCTCAGCCCGGGCAGCTGTGGGCGCATCCTGTTCGGGATCCATGAGGGGGCGCAGAACCGTGACGAAATCCCGGGCCGCAGACGGTTCCGTGGTGGCTGCAGTGAGATGCCACTGGGTCAGCTTCACCCCACGGCCGGGCGGCGGGTCGAACTGGTTGGTCTGGCTGATCTCCAGGCCCCGGGGGAGCACGATCTGCGCCACCGCGCCGCTGGTTTCCTTCTCGCTGTGGGCTCGGATGCTCTGGCCATCCACCTGCATCTCGCGGGGCGAGTGCAGGAGCCACTGAAAGGTCGCCGGCTGCGGAGCCTCCAGGACATCAAACAGGATAAGTGCTTCCGGCTTGATGAACAGGCAGGCGCGGGTGAACCGGTTGAGCCGGCCCTCATACGCAGGCGCCGCTTCACCCACGGTGTAGTCGAAGTTGGGCGAGGTGGTGAACTGTGTGATCTCGCCCTGGCGCGCATTCGAGTGCGGGCGCTGGCCCTGGCCGTCCACCAAGACCGAGTTGACGCTGCGGGTCTGCCACATCCACTTGGAATGATGTGGGCTGCCGTACAGGTCCCGGCGTCCGGTGTAGATGAACACCGGATCGCCCTTCACGCTGAGCAGGAAGGCATTCTGTGACTCGTACCCGTGGCTCTGGCTGCCCATGGGGCTGCTCTTCATCATGAACTGCACGTCATTGTCGCGGTTGATGAGGTCATTGTGGAACACGGCGACCCCGATACCCGGGAAGAGCTTGGAGGAAGGCAGATCTACGGGCGCCTTCGCCTCGACCGGCGGCAAGCTGCCGTAGATGAAGCCCATGTAGCCACCGGGCAGGTCCGCGGCCCTGGATTGCTCGGCCAGCCATTTCCAGTAGCCGTTGCCAGCCATGCGGGCGAAAATGCTGATGAGCGAACCGCAACGCTGGGCGGTGAAGCCGTAGGTCAGGTCGCCGAACCCGCCCATGGTCTCCCCCGGCGGCACCACATAAAGTGGGAAATCCCCGGCCTTCGAGAAGAAGGGCTTCTGGTAGCCGTCGATGCCGAAAATCGGCTTCATGTGAGCGAGCCACCAGGTGACTTTGCTCTGATAGCTGGTGTAGTACGAGATACCCTCGTGCCAACCGCCCTCATCGTCGTTCCAGACGGGATACGAGTTGAAGAAGACATTCATTGCAAACCAGGCCCAGTCTTCAGCTCCCGGGACCTCGCCCATGAACGCGCAGGCTACCTCGCCCAGTTTGTGCCAGGCGCGGTTCGAGTGACTGTTGTACGGCATCCAGATATGACGCCGGCCGGACAGATGGTCGTACATCTCCTTCCCGCGCACTGCCATGCAGGCGCGCACGGCTTCTCGGTCTTTCTCCGACAGGTAGTCGTATATCCAGGTGTAGGTCCGCGAAGCCAGGTACGAGAAAGGCATGCCGGCCTCGTCATTGTACCGGTAGCCGGTGGCGCCCTTCGGGTCCCACTTCACAGCTTCGAGCAGGATCCGGCGCGCTTCGGCGGCGTACTTCTCCTCGCCGCCGATCATGTACGCGAAGGCCAGCGTGGCCGATGCGTCCAGCGCCGCAACCACCCGCTCGCGATTGCCCCACCAGATCTTCGCCCAACCGTCGGGGTCCTTGATGCGCATGTCCGCGTAGGGGTATTTCGGTGGTTCGGTGACATCAGGCGGCTTGGCAAGGAGCGCCTCGCAGCGCTTGACAATGCCCTGCCAGGACTCATTCAGGCGGCCATTGGCAAGCTCACGAAACTCCTGCACGCCTTCGGGCCGCACGAACAGGCGCGGGTGGGACTTGGGTACGCGGCCCAGGAGTTCAGCCCGATCCGGCATGGGAAACTTGCGAGAGGTCTCGTCGATGCGGAAACTGCGCACGCTGCTCCATGGCGACTGCTCGCCGTCCTTGTTTGCGAACCGGAAGCGCCAAAAGTACTCGCCGGGACCGAAAGACATCGGTGGGCAGTGGCAGTAAAGCGTGAGGTCTGTCGCCTCATGCACAATTCGTGCGAAATCGGCATCGGCAGCAATCTGGATGGAATAGGAAGCAGCCTCGGTCTGGGGGCGCCAGACGAAGCCGGGCGGGTCCACCGCTGACAATGAGCCGTCGAAGGGTCGGAATCCCCACTCGCCCTCGCGGGCAGGGGTCTCGTCGGGGGGATCCAGCGCGAATGCACAGGTCGACAGCAACACGAGCGGGAGCATCAGGCAGAGGATGCGCATGGGGTCACCTGTCTGTGTGGGGACGAGGCCCCGAGGTGTCATATCTTCCGATTGTCAATGACGACAGCGCGCTTCTCCCCGTTCGCCGAAAGGGAGCGCGGTTCGGTGATGTGTACACCGATCTCGAAGCCAAAAACGCGCAACAGCCGCTCCTCCAGGTCGCGATCCAGGCGCTCGATGGCGCGAATCGTGTCCTCGGACAAGACGCTGGAGAGCTCGACCTCGACTCGGAGGGTGTCTTCTGCTCCACGGCGTTCGGCGATCATGCGGAAATTCGGCCCGAGACCAGGTGCCTGGTCGATGACCGCCGCGATGTCTTCGGGGAATATGTTGCGGCCATGGATGATGACCATGTCGTCAGTCCGGCGACGAACATTGGCCATACGCGCGAAGGTCCGGCCGCAGGCACAAGGCTCGAGGTCGATGGAGGAGATATCGCCGGTGCGATAGCGCAGGACCGGCATGGCCTCTTTGTGAACGGTAGTGAAAACGAGCTCGCCTTCTTCGCCGGGGGGCAGTACCTCTCCGGTTTCGGGATCAATGACTTCGACAATGAAGTGGTCCTCCGCGACGTGAAGTCCGCAGCGGAATTCGCACTCTCCCGATACACCAGGCCCGCCGACCTCAGCAAGACCGTAGATGTCCGTGGCTCGGATGCGCAGGCGTTCTTCGATTTCTTGCCGTGTTCTTTGCGACCACGGTTCCCCGCCGAACAGGCCCACTCGCAGGCACAGGGAACTGGGCGCCACTCCAACTTCATCCATGGCCTGCGCAATCTGCAGGGCGTAGCTGGGAATACCGACGAGGGCAGTGGTTCGAAAGTCTTGCATGACTTTGACCTGGCTCTCAATGTCCGCGCTGGACACGGGAAGGACCGACGCGCCGATCAGTTCGGCTCCCTGATGCAGGCCGAAGCCGCCGCTGAACAGCCCATAACCGAAGAAGATCTGCACCACGTCGTCCTTCGTGACGCCACCAGCCACGAGATTCCGCGCGACCAGTTCTGTCCAGTCCTCGAGATCGTTGCGTGTGTAGCCGACCACAGTGGACAGTCCGGTTGTTCCGCTGGAAGAGTGGATGCGCACGACCTCGCGAAGAGGCAGAGCGAACATACCGTACGGGTACGCGTCGCGCATATCCTGCTTGGTGGTGAAGGGCAGTTTGCGCAGATCTTCGAGGCTCGCGATGTCCTCCGGTACGAGGTCGTTGACCTCGAACATACGGCGATAATGCCGGACATTGCGATACGCGCGGTTCATGGTCGCCTGGAGGCGTTCGAGCTGAAGTTGCTCGATCTCTCGGCGCGGCATTGTCTCGCGTTCGGGATTCCAGATGGCCCCTTCTCTCATCATGGGGCACCTCCTGCGCGGCTGGTTGGTGGATCAGGGACGACGCCGCTCATCACACCTCATCGTAATCCTTACCCAGGTATGCGCGGCGAACCTCGCGGTCGCGCATGAGCTCTGTTGCGGTTCCTTCGAGCACCACGCGGCCTGTCTCAAGCACGTAGCCGCGGTCTGCGATCTTCAGCGCTGCCGCAGCGTTCTGTTCGACCAGGAGCACCGTGGTGCCGTGCTCCGCGCGCAGGGACGATACTGTGGCGAGGATATCTTTCACGATAAGAGGCGCGAGACCCATCGACGGCTCGTCCAGCAGGAGCAGACGCGGGCGAGACATGAGCGCCCGGGCGATCGCCAGCATCTGCTGTTGTCCCCCACTGAGTGAGCCGGCGCGCTGCTGGAGGCGCTCACGCAAGATAGGGAACATGTCGAGCATGCGCTCCATGTCCTCGGCGACTCCCCGTCTATCTCCGCGGCGGAGACGAACATATCCGCCCATGGTCAGGTTATCACGCACCGACAGTTCACCGAAGATCTGGCGGCCTTCGGGCACCTGTGTCAGTCCCATTCCCACGATGGTCTCAGGACGCGCATGACTGATGTCCTTGCCGGCATACTCCACAGTCCCGCCGCGGCCGCAGACGATCCTGCAGATGCTGTTGAGCGTGGTGGTTTTCCCCGCACCATTGGCACCGAGCAGAGCCACGATCTCGCCCTCGTTCACGTGCAGGGAGACGGACTTCAGGACCTGAAGCGGCCCGTAGAATGTGTTCAGGCTAGTCACGCGCAAGAGAGTGGACACAAGTCTGACCTCAGTCTTCCTCGCCCAGATAAGCAGCGATCACCCTCGGGTCCTTCTGTACATCCTGGGGCTTGCCGTCAGCAATCTTCCGGCCGTGGTCGAGCACAACAACGCGGTCCGACACCCCCATGACCATACTCATGTCGTGCTCTATGAGCGCCACCGTGAGGCCGAGGTCTCGTCGCAGGTTGGCGACCAATGCCGAGAGCGACGCGGTCTCGCGTGTGGTAAGCCCCGCGGCGGGCTCATCAAGCAAGACCAGCCGCGGCTCCATGCCGATGACACGCCCAAGTTCCAGGAGGCGCTGGTAGCCTACGGTTAGGTTGCCTGCGGGCTCATGTGCGCGTTCAGCCAGCCCCACGAGTTCCAGAATCTCCATACCTCGAGCTCGCAAGCGGCTTTCCTCGCGACGAGCTGACGGCAAGGTAAGGGCGGCCGCAAGCATCCCGGCCCTGCCCCTGCTGTGGCACCCCACGAGGACGTTCTCGAGCACCGTCATATGGCCGAAGATCTGCAAGTTCTGGAAGGTCCTTGCGATACCCAGGCTCGACATGCGGTGGGCAGGTAGGTGCACGATTGACTGTCCGTCGAAGGCGATATCGCCGCTGGTGACCGGGAATATGCGCGAGACAAGGTTGAACAGAGTGGTTTTCCCCGCGCCGTTGGGGCCGATGATGGCGAGGATCTCGCCCTCGTAGACGTCGAAGCTCACGTCCTCAAGCGCGTGAACGCCGCCGAAGCTCTTGGCAACGTGGTCCACCTCCAGCAGCGCCTTAGCCATTGGCAACCACGCCCTTGCGACCGATCCTGTCCGTCACGCGGCGGATGATGTCTGCCAGTCCGGCGGGCATGAAGATGACAAAGAGGATCAGCATCAGTCCGTACACAACGGTATTCAGGTCCTTGATGGCCTCATACCGTTCGATCTGCTGGCCCAGGATAGTCATCAACGCGGCCCCCAGGAGAGCGCCCCAGACACTGCGGGAGCCACCGACGATCACGAAGACGATGAGTTGCACCGAGAAGGTCAGGCCGAAGGGATCGGGGCTGATGAAGCCAATGTAGTGCGCGTAAAGGCTTCCCGCAACACTGGCAAACGTGGCGCTGAGCACAAAAACCATCAGTTTGTATCGCGAGACATCAATGCCGCAGGCCTGAGCGGCGACTTCGCTGTCGTGGATCGCCCGCAGCGCCCGCCCGACGCGGGAATTGACCACGTTTGCGGAGATGGCGAGAGCCATGATCGTGATAGCCCAGATCAGCAGGAAATTCAGTTTGTCGCCCTTGATGGCGAGGGACCCGAACTGCAGCGGCGGGATGGCTGCGATCCCGCCAAAGCCGCCGGTGAGGTCCCCTCCCTCGTGGAAAATGATCTGGACGATGACGCCAAACCCCAGGGTTGCCATGGCCAGATAGTGCCCGTGGAGTTTGAGCGCGGGCCTGCCGATGGTGATCGCGACGGCGGAGGTCAGGGCAATGCCCGCCAGCATGGCCAGCCAGGGACTCGTGTGGTAACGTGTAGTGAGGATGGCGGATGTATACGCCCCCAGTCCGTAGAAAGCCGCATGACCCAGCGATGCCTGACCGGCATAGCCCAAGAGCAGGCACAGGCCCAGTGACATGATGGCATAAAGGCCGATGGTTGCGCCCACGAACTGCACGTAGGTGCTGCGCACCACAAGCGGGAAAGCCGCCACGCATGCGGCTAGGACGAGGTACGGCCAGATTTCACGAAGCGTCCTGCGTATCATGGCATCCGGGCGAGAGGCGTCGTAGCCTCAGAGGCCCTCCCGGTCAGTATTGCGGCCAAGGATTCCGCTCGGCCGCACGAACAAGACGACCATCAGGATGAGAAGTGCGAAAGCGTCCTTATATCCGGAACTGATGAGTCCCGCCCCGAGTGATTCCAGAACCCCGATGAGCGCGCCCCCCACCACCGCGCCGATCCCATTCCCCAGGCCTCCCACGATCGCTGCGCAGAAACCTTTGACCGCCAGGGGTGCGCCGCTGCTGCTGCGCATCAGGGTCTTCGGAGTGAGCACGACGCCGGCCAGGCCGCTGATACCCGCGCTCAACGCGAAGGCCAGCAGGGTCATGCGCTCCACATTGACGCCGGCGAGACGCGCTGCGGCCTTGTTGATGGCACAGGCACGCATTGCTTTGCCGGCCACCGTGTAGTTGAAGAACACCTGGGTCGCGATGACGATGATGAGGGCGGTTCCGGCAATCCAGATCTCCTGGGACTCGAGAGCGGCGGGCCCAACGCGGATGATTTCATCGCCGCTGAAAGCCGGCAGCTTCTGGGCGTTTGGTCCCCACAGGAGCTTGGCGACCCCACGCAGGAGCATGGAGGCGCCGATGGTGATCGTGATCATGGAGATGACAGACTGGCCGCTGACCGGCCGCACCGCAAGGCGCTCCAGCAGCAGCCCCACGGCGGCCACAATGAGTGCGGCCACCACAACAGCAACGGCAAGGGGAACGTGGACGGCCACCAGGGAGACGGCAATCAGCCCGCCGAGCATGACGAACTCGCCCTGGGCGAAATTGATCACCCCCGTGGCATTGTAGATAATGTTGAACCCCATGCCCACGATCCCGTAGATCGTGCCCATCGCCAGACCGGAAAGGGTTAGCTGGAGAAGTTTCCCGGCGAGATCCATGCGGTGCGTTTCGCTCGTGATCGGATGGACTGGAAGGCACGACAGGCTCACGCTGGTCGGCCGTTATCCAGTAGTGGAAGCCAGGCGACCCGGTGGCGGGTCGCCTGGCCTGTTCTCATGGCGAGCTATTGTACAGGAAATGCGGCCGGTGTCGCTACTCTGCCAGTTTCCACTGACCGCCTTCGATCTTGACCCAGACGAAGGCATCCTTGGTCAGACCGTTGTGGTCCTCGGCGGAGTAATTGAAGACGCCCGCGGTGCCCACGAATCCGGTAGTCGCCTCGATGGCGTCGCGGACCTTGGCCGGATCGTCGCTGCCCGCCGCCTCAATGGCCTTGGCAACGATGTGCAGGGCGTCATATGCATGCCCGGCGAAGGTGTCGGCGTCCCGGTCATACTTAGCCTTGAACGCCTCCGCGAATTCCTTCAGAACCGGCTTCTGTTGATGGTCATCCGGCACGGACTGCCAGACGATGAGCCGACCGGCCGGGAGCATCACGCCCTCGGCAGCTTCACCCGCAAGCTCGATGAACTTGGCATTGGCAACACCGTGGCTCTGTATGAGGGGAACGGTGATCCCAAGTTTCTTGACACCCTTCGCGACACTTGCCGGGCCCGGATTGGTGCCCCAGCAGATGATCGCTTCGGGATTCTTGCCCTTGATATTCGTCAGCTGCGGGGTCATGTCGGTATCTTCGCCGCCGAACTTCTCGCTGGCAAGCAGCTCGATACCCGCTTCCTTGAACTGCTTCTCCATCTGCTGCTGACCGCTCTCGCCGAAGGGATTGGCCACGTAGATGGAGGCAACCTTCTTGATCTTATTGGCCTTCAGCCAATCGACGATCTTCGCAACTGCCAGCAGGTCGGTCTGCGGAACCGCGAAAACGTAGGAGAAGACCGGATCGGTGATGGTGCGTCCAGCTGCGCAGGAGACCAGCGGAACGCCGGCGTCCTGGCACATCTGCTTGATCGCCATGGTGGCTGGGGTGCCGCTCGGACCGATGATTGCACAGACCTTCTCGGTCTCGATGAGCTTCTTCGCCGCCATAACGGCTTCGGTGTTCTCGCTCTTATCGTCCTCGATGATGACCTCAACCGGCCGGCCAAGGATGCCGCCCTTCTCGTTGATCTGCTCGGCGATCATCTCTGCGGCCATCTTCTCGGGTTCACCCAGCGGGGCGGTGGGGCCGGTTACGCTGAAAATCGCACCGATCTTGATAGGCTCTCCCGATGGCTTTGCACCGCCGGTGCCGGTTTCGGGACCTACCCCTGCAGGTGGTACCACGGAAGGCCCGCCTCCCTGCGGCGTTCCCTGAGGCGTCGACTTCGGACAACCCGCTACCACGAGAATGCCCAGCACCGCTAAGGTGACGAGCAACGGCAATACGACCCTGGCTGAGTGGAACATACAACGTCCTCCCTTGGGGTATATTGCGCTGGTGCTGCCGGTGCGCTCACCTATCGCAACGATAAGCCGCGACTACTTGCTTTTCGACAAAGATTGCTTCTTCACCTTCTGACTGTCAGGAAAACAAGAAAGCTGCTCCCGGATCAATTGTCGCCTACTTCAGAGGCCGCGGGGAAGCGTAACTGGGGGGCAGGACCGAGGCGATCAACGCCAGGTCCGCGTCCCCCAGACGCCACCCCGCCGCGGAAGCGGACTCTTCGATCTGGTCTGGGCGCTTCGCTCCACAAATGGCGCAGGTCACCCCTGCCTGCTGCAGGACCCAGTTTATCGCCGTCTGCGCCGGGGTTCGCCCGATACGCGATGCCAGTGCCTTCAGGTGCTCCACGAATTCCAGATTGCGCTCGAAGGCACCCTCGGCGAACAGAGGGCTTCTGGATCGCACATCAGAGGCGTCCGGCCGGTAATCCGCCGAGAACTTGCCGGTGAGAAGCCCCTGAGCCATGGGGCCGTACGCCATGACGCCAATGCCCTGCTGAGCGCAGAAGTCCAGGGTGGACGGCACGTGCTCGCGGTAGAAGAGGTTGACGGGGATCTGATTTGAGATGAGGGGGCCCATGCCCAGGACGCGCCGGAGGTCATCGAT
This sequence comes from Armatimonadota bacterium, assembly GCA_013314775.1. NCBI lineage: Bacteria > Bacillati > Armatimonadota > Armatimonadota bacterium. Next base: position 999,210 of record JABUFB010000008.1, read on the forward strand.
GCCGAAGTTGGAGACACCCACGAACCGAGCCTTGCCGGACTGCCGGATCTCATGCAGCGCACCCACGGAATCCTCGATGGGAATCTCCGGGTCGGGCCAGTGGAGCTGGTACAGATCCACGTAGTCCGTTCGCAGACGCCGAAGACTGAGGTCGATGGCTTCGTGCAGCCACGCGGGGCTCCCGTCGCTCCAGAAGGACCCGTCCGCACGCACCCGACGGCCACCCTTGGTGGCAATGATAACCTTGTCCCGGACCCCGGCCAGGGCCGAGCCCAGTACTTCTTCGGAGTGACCGTTGCCGTACACGTCAGCGGTATCGAAGAAATTGATGCCCAGATCGAAAGCTCTCTGCGCGGCAGCCGCGGTCTGAGCATCATCCACCTCGCCCCAGCCTGTCGCGCCCATTGCCCATGAGCCGAAGCAGATTCGCGAGACCTCCGGGCCACCATTGCCGAGTTGAGCGTATTCCATGAAGGTATCAGCAACCTCCTGTCCGGGAGCACCGTCCATGCCAATCATGCGCCCCCTATTTCTTCAGCGGCTCCCAGACGTGCTTGAAGCGGGATGTGGGCAGGGTCAGGTAGGTTGCCGCATTTTCGCTGCCCATTGAGATGATGCCGACGACCTCGCCTCGGTCTGTTGTGCACGGGCCACCACTCATGCCCTGCACCGTCCGGGCATCGGTGTTGAAGGCAATGGCCCCTTGCTCGCCGCCGCGCATGACGGTGGTTACGTGACCCGGCTCCACGCGAACGTTGGGCCCGTAGTAGCTCTGAGCAAGCTCTTCGCCCAAGGGGAAGCCGGCCACGAAGACCCTCGTGCCTTCAGTGACCTGGTCGCTGCCAATCACGGGCAGCGTGGGCAGAGGATGGTCTGCTTCGAGCTTCAACAGGGCATAGTCCTTACCAATCTCCGAAGGATGCGGACCTGCGGGCGTGCCCACGTGCTCGGTGCAGGTAGCCGCGATCTTCTCGGCGTCCTTCTGCCCACTCTTGAAGACCGCGATGATCTCGCCGCACTTGCCGCCCTTCACCACATGGGCGGCCGTGAGCACGTAACCGTCTTCTCGAATGATGACCCCGCTGCCCTGGGTATCGCCGTCCACGATGATCCAGACCGTGGCGAGCTTGATCCGCTCAACCACGTCACTGGGACCGAAGAAGGCGTAGCCTACCGCGACACCCGCACACACGAGCGCCAATAGTATGCCGAGGAACAGCGCCAGGCCGGTCTTGGGGATCAGCCCCGAGTCCAGGGAGCCGCCGATGAGCCGGGGACTATAGTAGGACATGCCGATGCACCCCTGTACAGGAACGGGTGTATGTCAGACGGCGAATGACAGATGGCCTGACCGGGGGACTGGCATCGCGGCTCGCCGCCGTCTGCCAAGCGGGTGCCTGTGCCCCCATGCAGCGCCCTCAGTCCGTATACGGCACAAAAGACATGTTGCAGTTCGGACAGGACGGCGGGATCGACTGGACCTCCGGGCCCAGGAAGATCCCGCAGTTGCGGTTCCGGCAGTAATATCCCGGGCGCCGTCCCATCGGCGGATCGAGCACGTGGTCCGCGTACGGGTGTCGATCAATCTTCGACTGCTCTTCACTGATCAGGTCAAAATGGTCTTCAAAGCCGCGGATAACATTGGCCGCTCGGGCGTCGTCCAGATCACGCAGGCCGAGCCGTGCCATTTCGTGGGTGCGCGCCTCGCCAGTGTCGGTGATCTCGATGCGCCCCTTGACCGCCGTGGTGATGCGCAGGGCCTCAGGCTTACCCATCTCGTTGATGCGGTCCTGGATCATCTGCGCCAACACCGTGCGGGTCTCATTGCGGTAGGCCAGTTCGCCGACGCTCACCCCGAAGTCGGTGGGCAAGGTAAGCAGGCGGCGAGGCATCCCGGGCGCCTGAGCAAGCTCCATGCTGAACTCCTGGCGCTCCTGGGAGTAACTGAGCAGCCCCAGCAGAATCGCACCAACAAAGAACTGCTCGGCTTCGCGGATGTCTCTCTCGCCCGGCGGACGCGGGCGCACCCCGGTACGGGCAAAAGCGGTCATCTCCTGTACCCGGCCTGCCACCGCACGAACGCCCTGGATCTTCTCTTCGCGCTCGGCAATGTCATACCCGCGGATGATCCGAGTTGGATAAGCCGCCCGCTCACGCAAGAGAATGACCATGTAGGGATCTTGCACTTCCTGCAGCCACTTGTCGGTCCCCGGAGAGGTGAAACCTGTACGTCCCGCGGCAGCATTGACCGCATCGGTCAGCGCCGCCTTGAATTCCGGCCAGGCATCGGGATCCTGGGCGCCGCTGAAGAAGGCCCACCACCCATCACGCGGATTGATCGGGTCGATGTCCGAATACTTGGGGTGCTGCAGGTTGAGTTCGGCAAGCTCCATGCCCTCGTCCACAACCTGGTTGATCTCGGCGGAGAGCCCGGCCGACTTGACCGCAGCCTCCTGGAAACGCTCGATCACCCGCTCGTCGTAGATGATGGGTGGAGTACCCGCGGGCGCGCGGCGTCGGTAGCGGTCGCGGATGTGCTCGCAGATGGCGTTCACATAACGCATCTGAACCAGCCCGCCGCGGGCGGCGTCGGTGGGGCAGGTGGAAGTGAAAGGCCGGCTGTCGTCATTGTCCAGGGGCGCACGAAAAGCAGCGTCGATCTCCTGGACACGCGTGGGTTCCAGCAACCCGCGCAGGAACTTGTCCCGGGTGCCGTCGTCCGGGTCCTTCATCACGCGATCCATCTTCAGGTCTACGACCTGCTCGCTGAACAGCATGCTTGTCCGGCGATCCAACGGTCGGGCCATGATCGCCGCATAGGCCCCGGTGGCCTCGTCGTGCCACTTGCCAAGGTACTCCAGCAGGTGGGTCAGACGAGCATCCAGGGCGGCAAGCACCGGGCGCGCCAAGTCGTTGTACAGATCCTTCTTGGCCGCCAGGAGTATGGCCTCGGCCGCCCGGTTGTATGTCTCGCAGACCATCACCCGGGGCTTGAGCATCTCGCGCCGCGCCGCGTGTTCGTTGAGCCAGCGAAAGCCGTAGATCGGCGGGATTCTCAGGAGCCAGTCCCCTCGCACAGCCTTGATGGCCTGGCGGGCATCGTCAAGCGTGTAGCCGGGAACCTTGGTGGCCGCAAGTTCCGCGTCGATACGTTTCAGTTCGGCCGTGAGCGCCTGGCGCAAGGCTCGCACCAGGCCCAGCGCGTATCGCGGACCCTGATCAAGGCGGAAGACCCGGGGCATAAGCCAGTCCACCACGGCCTGCTCCAGCCAGCGCGTGTTGCGCAGACGTCTTGTGTTGTACTCGACGCACTTCGTGAAGTACCCATCAGGCCGGAGTGCGCCATCCAGCTTCTGCTCGAGGTCTTGGAAGGATTCATCGGAGAACTCGTCGGCGAAGGTGCGCCGGATCTGCTCGTTCATCCAGTCCTGGGGGCGGATTCCACCGGCCACATCCCGCAGGTCTTCCGGCACTTCGGTGAGCTGAAGCAGCAGGCCGTCGTCGGCGGCGCGGGTCGCTCCCACTCCCACGAGGCTCAGCAGGTCGTGAACATCCCTGTCGCTGGGGTCCTGAGGCTGAGCACCGTCGGAGTGGACCCGGTCGGCGGCTACATGCAACCAGCTCTCGATGAACTCCGACACTGTACGGTGGTAGCAGGCCTGGTGGCAGACGTCGGCAGGGAACTCGATGGAGGAGACCCCAAAAGTCAGAAAGCGCAGAGGGTAGCCATCCAGGTCGTACTCCGCCATGTCGGGGCCGAAATCGACTCGGCGCGACTGGGCCTCCTGGGTCTGGGCGATGACATCCACGTAGACGTATTCGGAGATACGCCGCAGGAAGTCAGAGAAGCCGATTTCACCCCGCGGCCCAGACGGCGAGACGAGGTAGCAGTAATCGTAGCAGGCCGCGCGCGTACGCACTGGGACCTGTTGTGGGAACTTGGCCTCGTACACCACCCCGCTGCGGTTGTAGAAGTCCAGCTCTGACAGAAGCGCCGCGGTGTTGCGGGTGAACTGCCGCTCGCTGGTGGCATCCTGCCGAGCAATCGCGAGAATCCCGATGCGTTCAGCCTGAACGCCTTCATTCCGGAGTATCTCGTGAACGATGTAACCCATGTCAATGAATACGCCCGCACCGGTCCCGCCGCAACTCGAGGAGATGACATAGACCCTCGCCGGGCCCACCTGCACCTCATTGTCGGGGTCGATACCAAGCTGGGTCTTGATTTGGGCATCGGTTACGGTGCTGACCCTTGAAGCCTTGTTCGCCACCTGGTTCCACATCTGCTGGAAACTCTGAGATGCCAGGAAAGCGAGACGGCCGAACATGCGCACGCCCTGGGCGCCTTGCTGGAACCCGCCCTTGTCGGCCCGTTTGAGTGCGTCCATGTCCACCCAGCTCTTCAGGCCGATATGCTCGAACTCCTCGGGATTGGTCATCATCCGCGCAACCTGATCGGGATGCGGGTTGATGAGAATCCCGTCAGGCCCCGCTGCATCCGGGTTGTTATTGTCCGTATCAACGAAGAGGAACTGGACGAACGGCAGGCGGCTGACATTGCCGTAGCGCCATTCCAGGCGCTCGCGGAGCATCCGCGCGACAGATGTCCCCGTGCCGCCGAGGGCGATGACGAAGACCGGATTGAAGGTCGTAGGCATGCGCTGCATACCCCCAGAAACGAAGACAGGTACAGTTGACGCGTCCGGCAGTTCGGCTGAAGCACGCCGTTCAGACTACCACGCAGTATCCATTTTCCTGGGCCGGGGCCAGATAGCCCAGATCAGGATCAACTTGATGAGGACCACGGCCATGAGCAGGATGAAGTCGCCGATGACGCCGGAGGTTGGGCCCGGGCTGTAGCGCCACCAGACGAAGTACTCCTGGAGGTCCGGGAACACAAACAGCACACCGATGGCGAACAGGATGATGCCGTAGGTGTATCCCAGCCGGATCGACAGTCCCGCAGCAAGTGCGCACAGGCCGTAGAACACCCAGTAGATGAACAGGGTCAGGAGCCAGCAGCCCACTCCCACGGCCACCAGCAAGCCCAGGTCACGGGGCTGTCGGATCATCGCGAACAGATAGAGGATGTTTTCCAAGGCGCGTCCCTCCCCGCGCTGGGCGGTGCGGTCAGGCTGGTCTGCAGATTCAGCCGACGATACAGCCGATGAGCACGATCAGGGCCGTGATCATGCCGATGATCGGCCCAGTATTGGTGGCGAAGAAGTCCGCCGCGTGAATGTCCAGAGACTGCTCGCCGGGCACGCCGTCGATGGCGATACGCAATGTGACCGGCTTGCCCAGCGGCACGCTGAGTTCGGTGCGGCCGTCATTGAGGCGAACCCCCCGCCGGGCAGTCACCACTATCTGCGGCCCTTTGCCTTCAAAAGCCGCCAGCGGCCGGTCGTCCAGGCCGGGCACGGGAAGGAAGACCACCCCGCGCGGGCTGATTCCCCGGCCGGACTGTACAAGGATGCGTCCCCCGAAGGCGCGGATGGTCTCGCGGGTGTCACCCAGGAGCAGCCGGTGCCGCCACGCCAGAGGCAGGCCGAGCAGGGCAACCAAAGACAGGATGGCCACGATCATAAACACGATCCGCCAGCCCGAGTAGTCAGGTGGCGGCGGCGGTATGTAGGTAGTGGCGGGCGCGGTGACGGTCGTCTGGGCTTCCACGCGCTTGCGATCCACCCCGTCGGCCCGGGCGTAGTCTGCGTCAGGGCCGATGATGCGGTGCAGGATGATCTGTCTGCCCTCACTGGTACCGTACTTCCCGGCCGCAAACTCCCCGTCATCGCCGGCAAAATCCTTGCGCAGGGCTTCGAGGCGCTCCCGAGTGTACTTCTGCTTGCCGAAGGCCATGTCGGGGGTGTACGTGTCCGAAAAGATCAGGACTACCGGGCACAGCTTCCCGCCAGTGTCCTTCCAGAGCTTCAGAGCGCGCTCCATGCAGTAGCCCCGGGCATCCAGGACATTGCTGCCCCGGCTTTCGGGGTCCACGAGACTCTCCAGGCCTTCCAGAGCGTGGGTGAGGTTTTCGCGGGCTTCATCCGGATCGTCGTAGTCGAAGGTGCTCACGTTGTTCTCGCGAATGCGGCTGTCCCACGGGATGACAACGATCCTGTCCCCTGGGCAGAAGAAGAAGCCGCACATGTCGGTGAGGACCTTGATCGTGTCTTCAAGAACACCTTTGGCGTGAGCGCTGCCCGAGACGTCGATTCCCAGCGCAAAGGCCCCATTGACCGAACTCAGATGCGGAGCGGCGGAGAGCAGGTCGTCGCGGATACGGTCAAAGGTAGCAAAGGCATCAGTGCGCTCGATTACCGGCTTCGGCGCAGGCCCGGGTTTCGGAGGCGGTGGAGGCGGGGCAGGCGTAGACTTCCCGGCCAGCAGGACGCAGCCGGGAAGGGAACTGACGAACGCAAGAGCCATGCTGACCAGCGCCGACAACGTGACAAGCCGCCTGCTCATACGTTCACGTCTTCGGGACCGTGTAAGCAAAGACCTCACCTGTGGTCATGTCCCCCAGCAGCAATAGCCGGTCCGATGCGGCAAGGAAGGCGCGTCCTGAACCGGGCGCCGCCAGTGTCGGCCGGGCACGCGTGGCAGAATGCACCATACGCGGTGCAAGATCGCCCGGGGCCCCCAGGAGCGATGCCAGCCACACGCCGGGGTCATTGTCGCGCTCCAGCAACAGAAGCGTGTCCATCGCCATATCGCCCGTGGCGTCTATCCCGTGAAACACGGAGACCGGCGGACTCGCCGGCCGCCCCAGGTCGAACTGGTAGAAATCGCGCACATCATCGTAGAAAAAGGCCAGGCGACGCCCCACCCGCGGGCCGATCAGTGACGGGCGAGTGCCCGGCATACGGCCGAGTGCAACAGTTCCGTCCCTGAGTGACACCCGTACCAGCGCCGTTCCCCGGTCCTGGCTGAATGAAAGCAGGACGGCGTATTGGCCGGTCACTGCAGGTACAGACACATAGTCATACACATCATTCGACCAGAATGTGCCAGGTTCCTCCATCCCCGACATGGACAGTCGCAGCAGGTTGCCGGACCCATCACGCAGCAGGAATGCGTCGTCGGTTGCAGCGGGCCAGCCAACGGGCTGCTCGCGTCTTCCCGGATGCGCCGGCACATCCGTAGCCCGAAGCAATCCCCGCTCACCCCGGCAGAGAGCGCACGTGTCGTACAGGCGCAGGAGAAGCTCCCCGGAAGGCCCGGTTGAGCAGATGAGCAGACGGTCATCGACGATGCCGGCCTTGTGATCGCGGCCTTCCAGGGGCACTTCGAAGCACGGGTCGCCGTCGCCGATGAAGCAAGCCGCGAGCCGATCACCAACCACCGCGTAAAGGTACCGCTCGGAAACCTGGATGTCCGCGTACTCATGTGTCCCGGGAGTCAGCAACGGGTGCTGGGTCCACAGGTCAAGATCCCTACCGGTGTCCTCGCTGACGCAGCGAACCGCACCCCGCGCAGTGGGGAAGTACACTCGCCCGAAGGCGCAGACAGGCCGACCGACTGGCTCACCAAGCCGCCAGACAAGAGGCTCGCGGGGTTCCGAACCCTCCCCCGCGAGATGCACCCGACCGGTCCGGTGCATATTAGCCAGCGGCCCTCGGGAGCCGTCGCGGATATGCCGCACCGGTCCCGCACAGCCTTCAGGGCAGTTCAGTGGCTGGTCCGCGGTCACGAGAACCGGGTGGCGGCACCGCGCACACTGGACGTACAGCGCGCCACAACGAGGACAGGCGCATTCATCCGCGACCCTGAGGAGCGCACCGGGGCGCGACGGGCACGCCTGGCACTCGAACACCTGGGCGCAGCCGCAGTGCGGGCAGTAGCGGTGGGTCGCCGAGGGCGGCTCGATGGTCGCCCGGCAGTGCGGGTTGTGGCAACGCTCCATGTCGTAGAGCTCGATCTCCAGCATCGCGTACTACTCCTGCCCGGATCTCTTGCGTCCGAGAACGCCGCCATCCAGCCTGTCACTGGGGATGTCATCCAGATCCGGCAGCGTAGGCAACACGCCCCCTTCCGCGGCATAGCGGATGACCTCGGCCCGCACCAGCACGTCGTCACCCAGGAGCCAACCCGCATCTTCCACCGAACAGACCGTATTGTCCAGGGCGGGATCTTGTGCCACACGCGTTTCGACGACCTCGTGGCGCACCGGATCGATCCGATCCCCCGGACGCACGAGCATGATGCTGAGGCCGAGATCGCCGGCCAGCTGTTCGGCTGCAGCGGCGCGGGCCCGCATTATCGCCGCATCGAGCCGGGCGAGAGCCTCGTCCGTAGCGGGACCTTCATTCGAGGGCGAAAGAACAGCAGCCAGCCTGCGCAGGCCCTGGGCAAGGGTCGGGGTGTCGCGAGGACCGGAGAGCTTGCGCATTACCTGAGTCTCGAGATCATCAAGGCCGGCTTCGCGGAAGGCCAGGGATTCAGCCGCGGCGCCCTGCGACCGAGCGTCCGCAAGCAGAAGGCGCGCCTCCGCGAGTGCAGTACGAAACGGCGCATCACTTGCAGCGTCAGGGGCGCGGTCAAGGTCATCCAGACGCTTGCGCAGGCCATCCACGTCAAACTGTCCCAGCCGCCGGGTGAGATCATTCATGTCGCCCGCGGCGGATGTGTCTTGGTCGTTCATGGGCGGCTCCCCCTGCATCACAGCCCGCGAGTCGGGCGGCAACATCTAGCCACGGGTGGAGTGGAGCGAAGCGGAACACAACCCGTGGATTCGGTCGATCTAGCTGAGCCCCAAAGGGGCGGCAGAATTCGGAAGACGCAGCGCACTGGATAGAGGCACCCTTTCACCACCGCCCAATGCCTCACAACCTCAGCGCCGCCTCGCGCGGGATTGCCGTCTCCCCCTCCAGAAACGCGGCACGCCACCAAAAACACTGGTCGCTGCCATACTCCGCGCTGATCACAAGCTGGCGCGGCTCAGGCGCAGGATTGCGCACATGATGGATCGAAATCGCGCCTTCAGGGCCATCCGGCGCGTAATTGGCCCGCAACTCCACCCGCAGATCCTCACGTGCCCCAATGCGCAGGGCGCGTTCGGTACTGATCCCCGGCAGAGCGCCCCGTGGGCACAGGCGCTGGCGGACGAATTCGTCCCCCGATTCCGGATCGGCCACCACCAGGTCCAAGTCGCAGGCGAGAATGCCGTCCACGCGGTAGTCGTAGTACAGGGATGCCCCTCGTGCAACATTCACCGTGCAGTCTGCCGGCGTCGCGACCACGACGCGCTGGGACTTTCCCAGGGCATCGTACAAGCGTGGCGCAATGACGGGTATCTGCCCGGTGCCGCCGGTGATGAACAGGAACGTGATGTCTCCCCTGCGCAGCCCGGCATCGGAGAGCATCTGGGCCAGCGAGCGAATGCGCGCCCGGGCTGTAAGGGTCATTTCGCGCCACAATGCCTGCCGCAGTCGGTCATCCAGAGCCGCATTGAGATTCGGGAAGAAGAGCGCCGGGTCGGGCATGATCCCGGCGCTGCAGATGCTTTCCAGGAACGGGACCACCAGGCGCTCCACGTGAGCGGGGCTGATCTGGAAGGAGCCCAGGTCGGTGTGGAACTCGCGAACCGCCGATGGTGCGCCGGGCAGGAAAAGGCTCTCCTTGAGCCGCCGACACTCCTCGCGCGCCGCGTGGATGGACAGGGGCCGATCCATCCCCGGCAGTTTCATCAGCGCCCGGGCACCATCCCATCCGAAACGCACCTGGTCCGCGCGCTGATCCAGGAGCCACGACAGGAGCAAGTCGTCCACGGTGTCTCCACCGAAACGGTAACCGGCTGCACAGCGCTGGACGGCCCGGAATGTGCCGTCCGAAACCGCCACCTGCAAGACCGCGACGTCTGTAGTCCCCGCTCCGCAGTCGAAGACGAGTATCAGCTCCCCGTCCTGCAGATGATAGGTTCGGCCGTCGAAGGTGTAGTCGCCTCGGCGCAGGCTATGCATGAGGTCCAGCGCCGCGCACTCGGGTTCGCTGGGGGTGAGTATGTCCTCGACTGCCAGACCCGCCATCTCGGCTGCCCGGAGGGTATGATCCCGTTGGCTGGCGTAAGCAGCCGCGTCTTCCATGACCGGAAGCGTGAGGACAAGCCGAGCATCCATGTCCACCTGCCCACGGAAGGGCCCGGCGGCGCGAACTTCGTCCATGAGGTAGCGCATGAACTCTGCGACCATCTGTACAGGCGACAACTCGCGGCCACCAGGAAGGCTCACGGTCTGCTCGGCCGCGGCGCCTCTCAGGCGGGTTTTCATCGATTCAACCACCATCTGCCCCGGGCCTTCAGCTCCTGCGGCAACCACAACATTGTGCCCACAAAGGGGGACGGGAGAATCTGCGCGGTATAAGATGGCCGAGCGCGTCGTGGTTGCGGTGCGTTCCGCTGAGCCGGGAGCCATCGGCCACAGGACCGGGCGAGGTTCGCGGTCTCGCGGGTCCACCCAGTTGTCGGTATAGTAGACCGCAGACTTCGCGGTTCCGAAGTCCAAACCCAGGGTCCAGCGCTGCACGATGTCGGGCTCATCCCGGCGAAACTCGGCATACAAGAGGAGGGTTTTCGGGGCGCGCCCACAATCAATATTCAGGCGCGCCACCCCTTGGAAATCGTCCCGGGCACGCAGAATCAGGAGCCGCACGGATCCCGCAGGGACGATGGTGCTGGTCTCGGACCCCAGCGGAACCGGGGCTGCGTCCTCGAAGGTGATCTCCAGCACATCATCAGCCGGGCTTGTCGGGGGCTCTTCCCACCCCGCACGGATCCCCTCCGGTATCGGGCCCAGCGACACCGTCGCGCCGGTTCCACCGAGATTGCGCACAGGCACCCGAATCTCGCGAGTGCGCGCGGTGAAGACCACCAGCTCAGCGCCCACGATGATCTCGGCCTTCCCAAGGCGCCGCAGCGGAACTTCCAGGCGCCAGGTCCGCCAGCGGTGATGGGTCGGGTCCCACGGGCGAGGCTCGTCGGGGCGTGTGCCGCCGCGATCAGAGGAGCTGATCTCGAGCACCAGGAAACGCGCATCCGCAGGCAATGATTCGGGATCAACGCCCACCCGCAGGCTGTTGTCTGTCGCTCCGGGTGCAAGGCGGCGTTCGGGAAGCTCCGTCGTGCGTTGGTGCTGAAGCGTGACGAGATGTCCCCAGGGCTGGTCCGGGCCCACGCGGACCCGGTACTCCACGTATCCCGCGCCCACATTGCGCAGGACAAGGGGTGCGGTGGAGTCCCCCGCATCCGCAACGCCAAGCTCGCGCCCGGGAAGCTCAGCCTCCAGTCGACCGGCCGGCCAGCCACAATGGGGGCAGAAGTTCACCGCGCGCCCTGTTTCAAAGCCGCAGGTAGGGCAGTTCATCGGTCTCTCTGAGCCGCGCAAACCGTGTGCAAGCGGCGCGTGCATGCTGTATAATTCGGCTTTAGCAACGTGTGATCCAGACGCGAATGGAGCACGAACGTATGACGGCCACCCAAAGAGTTCGACGTCTCCGGGAGGTTGCCCTCTCCCGAAATGTGCGCTGGTCCTGGCAGCGCGAACTGTTCGAGGGCGAAGCGTGGATGCAGACCGTGGGCGATCTCTGGTGGATCCGGCGCAAGGGCCACAAGGACGCCCATATCCTGCGCAATCTGGACGTGGTCATCGACCCCGACGAATTGATCGTGGGCAAGGCTACCCAACGCGACCCGAATGCGGAGGAGGCGATGCGGCTCGAAAAGGCCCGGCAATTCATGTCCGGACAGCCCCGAGCGGTAGGCCAGAACGGGCACATGGCCATCGACTATGAGAAACTGCTGGCTCTCGGCTGCAGAGGGATCCAGAGCCAGATAGACGCCCGAATTGGGGAACTGAAGCCCTCGCACCCCGAGGATCAACGAAAGATCGTGTTCCTCCAGGCAGCGAGGGAGGCCTTGGAGGGCGTCTGCGACCTGTCCCGCCGTTACGCGGAGCATGCCCGGAAGCTTGCCGAAAATGAACAGGATCCGACCCGACGCGCAGAACTGGTGGAGATCGCCGATATCTGCGAGCGCGTTCCGGCAGGGCCGGCGGCGACCTTCCATGAGGCGCTCCAGTCTGTCCACCTGCTGACTTTCGCTATCCAGTACGCGGACAACATCGTGCTCCTGTGCCCCGGCCGCATGGACCGGTGGCTGAACAAGTACTATCAGCGGGATCTCGCGGAGGGCCGCATCACCCCCGAGCAGGCGCAGGAACTGATTGACTGCTTCTACATCATGATCAACGAAGTCGTGCCCCGCGGGCTGGCGGTGGGTGTGATGGTGGGGGGCCAGGATTCCGACGGGCAGGACGTCACCAACCCGATCTCCCACATGTGCCTGCAAGCCGTTGAGAACACCGCCCTCATCTATCCTACGCTGGGCATCTGCTGGCACGAGGGAACGCCCGACGACCTGCTGGACCTGGGTTGCCGACTCATGGCCGGCGGCCGCGCGAACCCCGCCGTTTTCAATGATGACGTGATCGCCCGAGGCCTCCTGCGGGCCGGCGTGAGCAAAGACCGTGCCCACGAGTATATCAACTCCACCTGTGTCGAGATCTCCCCCATCGCATCCAGCAATGTCTGGGTGGCAAGCCCTTACTTCAACTTGACAGGATTGCTGCTGGAGACAATCAGCGCATTCGTGGGGCGAGGGGAAAAACCGTCTTTCAGGGCACTGTACAGCGCGTACCGCAAGCGGATTGCGAACGCGATCCGGGACGCAGTTACCGCTCAGAATGAATACCGGGAATCTCGCGAGCGTTTCGGGGGTTATCCGCTGTTGTCGTGTTTTGTCAATGACTGTTTGGAGCGCGGCCTGGACATCGACCACGGCGGCGCGAGACACAACTGGATCGAATGCTCCTTCGTGGGTCTGGCGAACGTTGTGGACTCGCTCATGGTGATCCGAGAGTTCGTCTACGAGCGAAAGAGCATCACGCTTTCGGGCCTGAAGACTGTATTGGACAACGATTTTGCGGAATGTGAGGACACCCGCCAGTGTTTCCTCAACCACCCGGCGAAGTACGGCAACGACCATGAAGAGGCCGATGCCCTGGCCCGTGAGTTCACCGAGTTTCTCACCCGCGAATGCCTGAAGCACCGGGTGCGACTCAATGACCGCTTCTATCCCGGGTTCTTCTGCTGGATCATGCACGAGCGTCTGGGTTCGGAAACCGGAGCTTCTCCGGATGGGCGCAAGGCGGGAGTCGCTTTCGCGGACGGCGCCGGACCCGCTCAGGGCCGAGAACGCAAAGGGCCGACCGCGGCGATAAAATCCACGACGAAATGGGACCACACCCCCTGTCTCGGCGGGCTCGTGCTCAACCTCAAGTTCAGCCCGAAGGCCCTCACAACTGATGCCGACCGGTGGAAACTGGCCGAACTCATCAAGGCGTACATGCGCTTAGGCGGGCAGGAAGTGCAGATCAACTGCGTGAGCCGGGAGACCCTCCTCGCAGCGCGTGAAAGGCCGCAGGACTACCGGGACCTGGTGGTGCGCATTGCAGGATACACGGACTACTTTACCGGGCTGGCTCCAGGGATGCAGGACGAAGTCATCTCGCGTACCGAGTTTGGTGAAGTCTAGGCTGGAGGCTACAGAGGAGATTGACTGGCGGCGACTGTTGCATCCGGGGGCCCGGGATGCGTCCCGGGGTCGACGGTTCGGCAGGTACCGCTGGAATCACAGCCCCGGCAAGAACCCGGCTCATTGAAACTTGTGGCGGGGAAGATGACTCTTCTGGTCGCAGATGAGGCGACCTGCTACTCCCGAACCCTGCTCTCCGGGCGCGCTTCGGTCTTGCAGACATCTACGCGTGATCTGGTCGCTGGCCCGAGCGTCTCTGGGTCTGCCGAAATCAGGCGCTCGCCTTGCTTGAAACAAGTTGCGCTGGTCCTTGGGTGCTGGAGTCTCCCTGTTGGGCCCTCTGCCTCGCAGCCCGCGAAGCGGGCGGCAGCCCATAGCCACGGGTGGAGTGGAGCAAAGTGGAACGGAACCCGTGGACTCGGTGCATATCAGATCGCGTGAGCCCCCAACGGGGCGACACACGTGACGGGGCCGTATTCCAGGACCATCGGTTTTGCAGCGTGCGTGCCTGCCTCGTGTGTGGCCCGCGTCCGGTGCGCGGGGAACGGCCTGTCTCCCCATCGGGCGCTCAAGGCCATCGCCGGGCGGCAATTCGGGTGCTTCCGCCTGGGGGTACAGGCTGGCCCTCATTCAGTGGGCTGCGGGGCAAGAGCTCCGGGCGAAGGGCGCGCTGAACGCGGATTGGCCTCGGCTGGCACGCTTCCCACAGGACCGATGTTCTCGCCCCCTTTCGGGTTGCGATCCTTGAGTTTCGACAGATATTATCTTGAGGCAGCATGGAGGGGAGGCCAGTACTCGTCCCAGGGCGTTTGACGGTGCATTTCGCCGGTGTTATACTCTCCAAAGCGTGAAATGCTTCGCGGCCGCTTTCGGGCGGCTGCGTTCTTGTCAGCCTACTATCATGCGCAGACAGTCCCAACTGGACGAACGAGTGTCCGAAGCACGCAGGCAGATGCAGCGCACATGGCTCATGTGGGGCCTTGGTCCGCTCTGCGTCGCCACCGTCCTGATGTTCACCTCCAGCGCGGTGTGGGCCAGCCCTGCCAACGTGGACGAGCACATTCTTGAGCGCGGCTTCCAAGCGGTCCTCGCCATCTGTTCCGCCCTGTTTCTCACGGGATTCTGGCTGGATGGCCGATGGACCAACCCGGACCGGATCGCCCACAGGATCTGGACCGCCACCTGCAACGGCGAGTTCGTTCCCACGCGCAGCCAACTGGCGGGTCACGCTTCCATTGCCTTCAGCGATGTCGCCGGGTCTGCGAAGCTCTTGACCATCATCGGCGGGGCAATTGCAGCGGCTGCGGTGATATCCGTCTGGGCCGGGCTTCGTATGACCGACGGCGCCCAATTGCTTCTGCTGGGCCTGTCCTACCAGGTCTTCGTGCTTTCGCGACACCCGCGGTACGAAGAGATTCTGTCCGCAGCCGTCCGTGGCGAACTGGTGTTCGTCGACGCGCCCGACCACAATAATAACGACTAGCGGCAATGCGCGGGCGACCAGTCCGCCGCGCAGCGCCGCATTCCAAGCCCGCGTGACCCGCGGGCAGTTTCATGTTTGGGGGAGGTCCCCAGAATGAAGTACCAGCGCCCCAGGGGGCTCCAGGACATATTGCCCGACCGCGCGGGGGAGTGGCAGTTCGCCGAAGCGACTTTCCGGCGCATCTGCGGGCTGTACCGCTATGAGGAAATCCGCACGCCGATCTTCGAGGACACCGACCTGTTTATCCGTGCCGTGGGTAAGGAAACCGACATCGTCTCCAAGGAGATGTACACTTTCGAGGACCGCAGTGGCCACAGCCTCACTCTTCGGGCCGAGGGCACCGCGCCCACAATCCGCGCATACCTTGAGAACAACCTGCGCGGTCAGGATCTCGAGCGCCTTGTGAAACTGTATTACATCGGCCCGATCTTCCGCTATGACCGCCCCCAAGCGGGGCGTTACAGGCAGCACCACCAGTGTGGGCTGGAGGCCATCGGCAGTCAGAACCCCGCGGTGGATGCCGAGATCATCGATCTTGCACTCACGTTCATGGGCGAACTGGGCATCCACGATGTCACGCTGAAGCTGAATTCAGTGGGCTGTCCGGTGTGTCGTCCGACCATCGAGAGCAACTTGCGCGCCTACCTGCGGCCCCATCTCGAGCAGCTTTGCGGTCTGTGCCAGACACGGTACGAGACCAACCTTCTGCGAGTGCTGGACTGCAAGAACCCGCACTGCCAAGAGCTTCTCTCGGACGATGATGTGACCGCGGTCACCACGGCCATGATCTGCGACGAGTGTCGAGAGCATTTTGAGCAGGTACAGGCACACCTGACCGCCCTGGGCATCACTTTCAGGCTGGACCCGCGGCTGGTGCGGGGCCTTGACTACTACACGAAAACCGCTTTTGAGTTCGTCGCCGAGGGTATCGGCGCCCAGAGCAGCATCGGTGGCGGCGGCAGGTACGATGGTCTCGTCGAGCAGTGCGGCGGGCCTGCAACTCCCGGCGTGGGCATCGGTATGGGCCTGGAGCGCCTGCTTCTCGTGCGCGAGGCCCTGGGCCTTGTCCCCCACTCCAGACCCCGCCACGGGTGCCTGGTCATCACCATTGGCGATGCCGCCTGGACCGAAGGCATCAAGCTCGTGGCTGAACTGCGCAAGGCGGGAATCGAGGCGGAGCTGGATTACCGCCAGCGTTCCATGCGCGCCCAGATGAAGTTCGCCAACAGTCATGATTTCGCCACTGTGGTGATCCTGGGCGAGGATGAGATGGCTCGGGGCGTGGTGAGCCTGCGTAACCTGGAGACGGCGGAGCAGGTGGAAGTGACGCGGGAGGAACTGGTCAGCAGACTGCAAGGCAGGTGAGCCCGTTGATCTGTCCGGCTTGCGGTCAGAATGTAAACGGAACTGGCGAGTCCGGCGCGTGTCCCTTGTGTGGCGCGCAGTTGATGGCCGGTCGGCGCGAGGTTACGTTCCTCTACGTCTTGACCAGCGCCTTTTTCGCATCCCTGCTGGTGTACGGCGCACTTGCCTTCATAGTGGAGTCCGCCGTCGACCGCGGAGAACCGGGATCCCCCGTACTCCGATATGCCGTCCTCGGGATGAGCGTGTTTCTGCTGGTGGCGATTACGACAGTCGAGCGCTTCCTCCTGCCGGGAGAGACGGTTGCCGCGGTTCGCACCTGCGCTATCGTACAGGCGGCATTTGCGGACGCTATCGCTGTATGCGGGCTGGTGCTCTTTCTCACTGGCGAGAGTATTGAGTGGTTCGTGCTCCATCTTGGCCTGGCGGCTGCCGGGTTCATCTACCTGGCCACACGTATTCCGCACTACTCACGGCTGATGGAGAAGTACATCATCGAAAGCAAATCTGGCGACCATTGAACCCGGCCGCCTTCGCCATACCTATGCATCCACGGAGGGCTGCAATGTCCGAACCCACTTTCCTCAAGCGCACACAGCGCTGCGGCGAGCTGCGCGAAGATCACATCGGCCAGGAAGTCGTCCTCAACGGCTGGGTCCACCGCTGGCGCGATCATGGCGGCGTCGTCTTCGTCGACCTGCGCGACCGCTACGGCATCGTGCAGGTGGTTTTCGACCCGCAGGATGCCCCCGAGGCCCACGCTCTGGCCCACCAGATGCGCAGCGAGTTCGTGGTCGCCGTGTCCGGCGTCGTCCAGCGCCGGCCGGCGGGCACCGAGAACGCCAGCATGCCCACGGGTATGGTGGAAGTGCGTGTGGCGAAGGCCGAGGTGCTCAATGCCGCTGCCACGCCGCCTTTCTACATCGCCGACCAGACGGAGACCGATGAACTGGTGCGCATGAAGTACCGGTACATCGACCTGCGCGGCGAGCGAATGCAGCGCAATCTCGCGATCCGCGCCAGGGCAACCGCGGCTGCGCGTCGGTACCTGGACGGTCTCGACTTCATGGAGATCGAGACCCCGCTTCTTTTCCAGCCCACCCCCGAGGGTGCCCGGGATTACCTCGTACCCAGTCGCGTGAACCCCGGGCGGTTCTACGCGCTGCCCCAGTCGCCGCAGATTCTCAAGCAGCTTCTCATGGTCAGCGGCATGGATCGCTATTACCAGATCGCCCGCTGTCTGAGGGATGAGGACCTGCGGGCAGACCGCCAGCCCGAGTTCACCCAGGTGGACATCGAGATGTCCTTCGTGGAGCGCGACGACGTGATGAATATGGTCGAAGGCCTCTTCGCCGCCATGTTCCGCGAGGCTCTCGGAGTAGAAGTTGAGACCCCCTGGGTGCGCTTGAGCTACGCGGAGGCCATGGCGAAGTATGGAACCGACAAGCCGGACTTGCGTTTCGGAATGGAGTTTGTGGACCTGGGCGAGATCGTGAAGGAGGCGGATTTCAAGGTCTTCCGGACCGTGCTGGCCACTGGCGGGCAGGTGAAAGGTATTTGTGCGAAGGGCTGCGGCGGGTACCCGAGGGCGCAACTGGACAAGCTCACCGAATTCGCCCAGAGCCACAAGGCCAAGGGCCTGGCGTGGATGCGGGTCACCGATGAGGGCGTGGACTCCCCCATCGCCAAGTTCTTCACCGAAGAGCAGCTCTCCGCGATCATCGGAGCCTTCGGCGCCGAAGCCGGCGACCTGCTGCTCATGGTCGCCGATAGCCCGGCGGTGGTTGCCGAAGCGCTGGACTGGATCCGGCGCGAGATGGCGCGGCGGGAGAACCTGATCCCGGAGGGCGTCTACAAGTTCGCGTGGATCACCGATTTCCCCATGTTCGAGTGGGATGAGGATGAGAAGCGTTGGGACGCCATGCACCACCCCTTCACCATGCCGCACCCAGATGACTGGGAACTGCTGGACAGCGACCCGGGCAAGGTACGCGCCCTGGCCTATGATGTGTCCCTCAACGGGAACGAGGTTGCGGGCGGAAGCATCCGAATCCACCGCCCGGACATTCAGGGCAAGGCTTTCGCGGTGCTGGGAATCGACGAGGAAGAAGCGGCGAAGCGGTTCGGTTTCCTGCTGGAGGCCTTCAAGTACGGCGCGCCGCCCCATGGCGGGATAGCCCTCGGCCTGGACCGCATCGTGGCGATCATGTGCAATGAGGACAGTATTCGCGACGTCATCGCGTTCCCGAAAACCCAGCGAGCCCAGTGTCTCATGTCCGGCGCACCGGGGATCGCGGACGCGAAGCAGATCAAGGAACTGCACATCAAGCTTGACCTGCCCGTGAGCATATAGGTCTGAAAGCGGCATCCCCGGCGCGGACACTTCCGGGCCGGGGGCGCCATGCTGACGCCGGACAAGATGGCCGGTATGGGGGCATCAGGTGGAAAGACGCCCCAGGCAGAACAAGCCAGATAGCCCTGACGGAACGGGCCTCGGGCCGGGTGAAGCGACGCCCCCGGCGCCGAGCCTGCTCGTGTTGGTGAACTTCGCATTGGTCGTGATGGTTCTCGGAACGGTTGGCACCGTCTACTTTGGGCTCCGCTGTGCGCGTCCCCATGACCCGGGCATTCGGCCCGCCCGAATCCAGGACCTCGATCCCCGTCGGAACCCCGCCGACCGCGCAATCATCGACTCCGGCAAGCCCCCTGAGCAACCCCGGTCATCGCGCGGTCCAGGCTTGCCTGTGCGCCGCGGGCTGCTTCTGTCTGTTGCGTTCCTGGCTGCGGGATTCGGCGTAGCTGTCTTCGGCGCGACGCGGGAGCACCTCGAACCCATCATCCTGGCGCGACGGAATGGGCTGCCTCCGCCACGACAGGAGGTACTCAAGGCCCTGCACAACCTGGCGATGGCGCTTGCAATGGTGATGGGCGTCGCGGGCGCAACCGGCTACATCATGGCGGAAGGCGCCCGGTCGCCGTATCGCGACCTTCGCATTCCCGCGGCGATGGTGCTCCTCGCTGCCGTCGCGGCCCTGAGGGCTCTCCAGCGGTGGACGCCATTCGCCACCGGTCCGCAGCCGGCCTACAGGAAACGACGGCCACCTGGAACCTGAGCCTGCGACCTCAGTCCCACCCCAGCGTCTCAAGGCCGTCAGCCTTGACCCGGAAGCGCTTCACACGCACCGCGCTGCCGGCACCCTCCTCGTAGTAGATCACCAGGATCGTTCCGTCCTTGAGTTCCACCGTCGCCGGGTACGCGCCGCCAACCGTGTCAATCAGGTACGGTCCCTGCCATGTGCGACACTCATCGCGGCTGATGTACATGGAGGTCTGCGGGAGGCGCTGGGTCATCACAATCGCGCCGGTGCTCAGGCGGTAGAGGTGAGGCGCGTGGCCTTTGAAACCGATGTCATACGCCGGGCTCCAGGTCAGCCCCATATCGGTGCTGGTGGCATAGTGCATGTTCACTGAACTGCTGCGCAGGGCCGCCCAGAGGATGCCGTCGCGGCAGAGAATGACGTCGGTCTCGGCGTCGAGGTTGAGCTTCTTCTCGCGACCGATGGGAACCGGCTCCGACCAGGTCTTTCCGCCGTCGGTTGATCGTGTCACGCCACCGTAGCTGTACCCGTCTTCGCCACGATACGTGCCCAGCAGCAGTGTGCCGTCGGGCATCTCGCGCACCGGCGCGGAGCAGACCCAGGGCTCAGGCGCGAATTGCACGGGGGTGGTGTCCCACGTCTTCCCGCCGTCGCTCGAGAAGACCGCTTCGGCGCCCCAGTGCCTGTACCCTCCCCCCTCTTTGGGCATGAGCGAGAAGAAAGTGCAGACCAGTCGGCCGTCCCTCAGCTGGGCGATGTGGGGGTCGCGGTTGTCCCGGTCGTCGTCGAAGAGGATCTCCGGCGCGGTCCAGGTGCGACCTTCGTCGCTGGAACGCACGGTGCAGATGCGCCCACCCTTCGGCCAGTTATCGGTGGGGATGGACACGTGCCCGTATCCCGCATAGAAGACGGCGATGATGTCACCATTCAGCATACGGCAGGCGTCCGGAAACGCCTGGTATGAACCGGCGGCTTCACCCCGTGAGATGATCTTGTGCGGCGGGGTCTCGTCCTTCAAAGTCTCCGGCATTTCGGCGGCCACTCCTTCGATCTTCAGATTGCGGAACTCGGCGCTTCCCTGACTGGTGCCCAGGCCAACGTACCCGGCCTTGATATTCGGGTCGGTCGCTTGCAGCACCTGCTGGTCGTTTACGGAAGCGGTGATGGTCTCACCGATGCAATCCACCTTGACGCGGAACCAGTCGCCGTCGGGCAGGTTGCAGGCCGCTCGCGCTATCTCGCCCCAGGTATTGCCCGGTGTGGAGCGCACCAGAATCGCGTTGTTGCTGCGCGTGTCCAGATGCAGCCAGTAGTACGACATGGTCCCGGATGCGCGGAACAGAACGGCCGCTGCGCGTACTCCGGGGCCTTCGACCTTCACGCTGGCTTCGAATGTGATCGTCAGGTCGCTGAATGCGCCGGTGGTGAGGATGGCCTTCGTGCCGCCGTCGGTGGAGGTCTGCGCCAGCGTACCATCTCCCATCGTCCAGTTGCCCCCAATAAACCTCCACTGCGTCTCATTCCCGGGAGCGAAGACAGGTTCCAGCACCGTCTGCGCCGCGCCAATATCGCAAGTCACCACAATGGCGGCGAACCAAGGCAGCAATGTGCGCAACATGCAACCTTCCCCTTTCAGTAAAGCCGGACTTCGTCGATTTCCACGCGATCGGCGCCGTTTGTGGCAAGCACCGTGATCGTAACTTCCGCCACCGGCGAGGTGAGACCTTCCGGTGCCCGGTGAAGGGTGAGACGCTGGTAGTTTACTGGGACGTCAGCCCACAAATGGTGCGAACCATCTTGCAGCACCACTTCGATGCGGTAATCCTGGGCGCATTCGGATGCGCGGTGAAAGCCGGGCATGTTGAAGTAGGAGCGGTGGAAATTGAGGTCCCAGAGGATCTGAACGGTTTGCAGGGGGTGCGGTGCGGCGAGAACCAGCCGCAACCACTGTGGCGCTGGACCGGCATGACGCCGGGAGGGGCAAGCGGCAGTTCGAGACGCGCCACCAGCAGGGAGCCGACGAGAATGCCGATGCCGGCGCCGGCGAGCACATCCGCCGGGAAGTGACGTGCGAGTGCGACCCGTGACACAGCGACAAGAATGCCCCAGGACCAGAAGAAAGCCGCATAGCGGGGATAGAGAGCCACGCAGAAGGCGGCCACGAGGAAGGCGTTCGCGGTATCCCCGGAGGGGAACGAGTGCCAGTCTCCGGCGTCGGACAGCGGGGAAAAAACGAGGGCGAACTGCTCCGTATCCGGACGCGCCCTGCCCACCAGGTGCTTGACGGTCTCCACGACCAGCGTCGTGATCACCCCGCCGATCACGGAGAAGTATGCCACGCGCCACCGGCGGAGGCGAGAGCAGGCCAGAATCGATCCCAGGAGAACCAGATTAGCGGCAGCGCGTCCGGATCGGCTCAGGAATAAGAAGACCCCATCCGGAACGATACTGTCAGCCGAACTGGAGAACCAACGTGCCAGCGTGGCATCCAGAGGGATCAGGAGCATGGCCAACAGAAGCAGGAAAGCGCAACTGGGGACGCCCGGAGCCGTCAGGACCGAAACTGCGGAGACTACGAGGCGGCGCGCGAGGCGATGCTGAATGGTAGCCTGGAGGGCATCGTGCATGGGTGCCGGCATCACTCCTCTTGTTGTTGTGTTGTCATCGTTACACTGGGTAGTTCAGTGATCTGCCCCGGATGATTCTGCTGCGCCCCGGCCCGGCTTGAGTGTTGTGCCCCATGCGCCCGTGTGTACTCTATGCGTCCGGCATTAGGGACGGATAATCTCTGCGTTAAGCTTGCGTTGCATCGGCCAGGAAGGGTCTTCGTGGTCTCACCGCGAGAAGGGTTGGGTGCGAGACGAGGCGAATGTTGCAGGATGCCGCGCGGACAAGTGCGGCCTCACTTCACCGAAATTCGGCAGGTCTTTCGCTGCCGAAAGGGGAATATCGCTGTGGGATGGTGGCGGGCATCACTGCGTGTGCCCGAAGCCCCGCCGACAACTGACTGCCTGTTTGGCGGAGGGATCACGGTCCGACATTCCCAGAAAAGGGGGAGCGCCATGGACGAGATGACGATTCCCGAGCTGAGACGAAGGGCGAACCACGTACGCCAGCACGTGCTGGAGATGATCCATGCCGGCGGCTCCGGCCATCCCGGCGGTAGTCTCTCCGCAGTGGACTTTGTCGTCGCCCTGTACTTCCGCCAGTTGAGGTTCCACCCCGAAGATCCAAAATGGCCCGACCGGGACCGCGTGTACTGGTCTAAGGGCCACGTCGCCCCGCTGATCTACACCATCAACCATGAGGCCGGGTACATTCCCGAAGGCGAACTGTGCACCCTCCGGCAACTGGGCAGCGTCCTCCAGGGCCATCCGGCGGCGGACAAGTGCCCATGTCTCGAAGTTTCATCCGGCTCCCTGGGACAGGGCCTGTCGGTTGCCGTCGGCGCCGCGCTGGGTCTGAGGATGGACGGCTCAGATGCCCGCGTCTACTGCATCATGGGCGACGGAGAGCAACAGGAGGGGCAGATCTGGGAGGGCGTAATGAGCGCCGCCCATTTCGGCCTGGACAATCTCTGCGGCAT
This sequence comes from Armatimonadota bacterium, assembly GCA_013314775.1. NCBI lineage: Bacteria > Bacillati > Armatimonadota > Armatimonadota bacterium. The sequence continues at coordinate 1,022,327 of JABUFB010000008.1, forward strand.
CGTGGACGTGAACCGTCTGCAGATCGACGGGTTCACGAAGGATGTCATGAACATCGACCCGCTCCCAGACAAGTACCGTGCCTTCAACTGGAATGTTGTGGAGTTCGATGGTCACGATATGGAGGCTTGCGTGGACGCCTTTGATGCAGCGAAGGCTCATAAAGGCGGCCCCACGGTGCTTCTGGCCCATACCGTGAAAGGCAAGGGCGTGTCGTTCATGGAGAATGTTGCCGACTGGCACGGCAAGTGCCCGAACGCAGAGGAGCTTGCGTTGGCGCTGCAGGAGCTCCGGGAACAGGAGGCAGCCCTGTGACCAGAATCGCCTCTCACCTTGCGTACCGATACGGGACCAAGCTGGACGAGAAGCCCACCCGGGACGGTTACGGGGAGGCGCTGGTGGACCTTGGCCACTCAAACCCGAATGTTGTAGTCATGGACGCGGACCTGGCCAAGTCAACGCGCACCGAGTGGTTCTGGAAGCAGTTTCCGGAGCGGTTTTTCGACGCGGGGATCGCCGAACAGAATATGCTCTGCATGTGCGCGGGGCTTGCCTGCACCGGGAAGATCCCCTTTGCCAGCACCTACGGCGTCTTCGTGGCAGGCCGTGCCTGGGATCAGATTCGCACAACGATCTGCTACACGAATCTGAACGTGAAAATCGGCGGCGCGCACGGCGGGATTTCAGTTGGCCCGGATGGCGCAACCCACCAGGCATTGGAGGAGATAGCACTCATGCGGGTGCTGCCGAACATGACAGTGCTCTCTCCCGCCGACTACCTGCAGACCCGCCGCTGCGTGCACCTGGCAGCGGAGATGCATGGGCCGGTCTACATCCGCTTCGGGCGCGAGCCGATCCCGATCATCACGACCGATGACACCCCCCTGGAACTGGGGAAGGGCGATGTGTACCGCGACGGTTCGGACGCGTCGATTATCGCCACCGGTCCCATGGTCAAGATAGCCCTGGACGCGGCCGAGGAACTGGCCCAGGAGGGGCTGGACGTGCGAGTGATCAATATCCACACGATCAAGCCCATCGACGCCGAGATCATCGAGCAGGCCGCGCGCGAGACCGGGGCCATCGTCACCGCCGAGGAGCACCAGGTTATGGCAGGCTTCGGCAGCGCGGTCGCAGAAGTCGTGGTACAGCGATACCCGGTGCCAATGGGGTTCATCGGCATCCAGGACCGGTTCGGCGAATCCGGCCAACCCGAGGAACTCATGGACGTCTTTGGACTCATGCCACGCGACATCAAGGCGGCAATCAGACAGGTCCTGGAGCGAAAAGGTTAGCAGGGACGGAGGGAGCGCACGTCCGGCAAAGGGACCGGCACCCCACGCGAGCGTGTGTTGGAGCCGGTCCCCTCTGCTGGATGCCGTGCAGGACCGTGGTGGGCGGGCAAGTGAGGCAAACGCAATGGACGCGGGTTACGAGTTCGTCGAGCACACCGCGGATTACGCCATCAGGGTCTGGGCCGAGGATTTCCCAGGGCTCATCGAGAAAGCGCTGGAAGGTCTGATCCACCTCATGGCCGACGTTGAGGGACTCTCGGGCCGGGAAGCCCGCCTATTCGAGGTCTCCGGCGAGAGCCGCGAGCAGGTGCTCGTGCGGGCCCTCAGGGAACTCCTTCTGCTCGAGGATGACGGTCTGCTCCCGGTAAGAGCCCAGGTCATCGCAGCCACTGACAACGAGGCCCATTTCGAAGTGAGTTGCATGCCCCTGGACGAAGTTCGCGACCGCCTGGAAGCGGGCGTCAAAGCGGTCACGTACCACGACCTGCACATCAGGCAGACGATTGAGGGGCTGGCCGTGGACATCGTGTTCGACACCTGAGCGGACTACTATGTGTCGGAGCGCCCGTCCTCTTCCGCGCCCCCGATGAACTTGAACCCCACCTGCCAGTCCAGAGGTTGGTCCCCAAAGTGCAATCGGACCCCGATGATCAGGCAAGACGAACGCGCGTCCTTCGCGATCCACAAGCCGCGCGGGTCTGCGACCTGAAGGCCCGGCGGGGCGATGATGAACACGTTCCCGCACTCCCCTGCCGGACGACTCGCAGTCCCTGAAAGCGTCATCGTGTCATCGTTCCAGGCCACGCCGGACAGCTCGAACTGCCCCTGCTGGGTGTGCATGTCGGTGGATAAGACCCACGGATGCGGTAGTACTTCGCGGATGCGGTACAGGCGCGCAGAATGGGGCGGCACCTGGGCGATGAACCCGCCAGAGACGGTCTGCAGGTATTGTTCGTTCCAAAACTCCCAGAGCCGGAACTCGCCGTCCTCGGGCAGTCCCAGGACGCCAAGATCAACCGGCAGGCTCAGTGGCTCGGAGCCGTAGTTGAGCACTCCGACGACATCCCACTCATCCCAGTCCGTGACGATATGCTGGTGGAAGAGCCGGGGGTAATCGGGCGCGGGACGCTCGAACAGGTCCACAGGCCTGGCGACCTGCGCGCAGCGCGGGAACACCTTGCGAATCAGCGCCAGGCGCTCCTCGGCGATGCGGTCGATGTCATCCCCCAGCATCACCGGTCCACCACACAGACCGAAAATGGTGGCAGTGATCTGCGCCTCGCACAGGGGAATCGGCTTGTCCACGGTCATGACGTTCCCCGAGTCATTGATGTACAGCTTGCGATGGGTGAAGTACGTCCCGGCCATGTTGTCTGAAGCGTGTCGGTGAGAGGTCCAGAAGTCTGCAGAGTTGATGACGAAAGTAGCGGGGAAGAAATAGGACTCCGGCGCGATGGCGCGGCCTTCGCCGTAGTCATTGCCTACGCGGCAGGCATCCACGAAGCCTACGTTCTGCAGCGTCGGTCCGGAACTGGACAGGAGATAGGTCTCCGGGCCGGCAGCCTTGCGGATTGTTTCCAGGCCCGCGCGAAGCACCTGCGGGCCTTTCACAAGGGAGCGGTCATGGTAGCCGTCGTAGGGCATGCCTCCGGTGGAACCGGCCACGGCATTCAGGAAATCCACCATGTAATAGCGGACGCCCCAATCACGGTAGGTCGTGAACACCCGAGTGAGGAAATCGCGGGTCTTGGGATGGGTCGGATCCAGCGAGTACATGCAGGGACGCTGGGCGCGGGGAAGATTGGCGGCCTCACCGTAACGCCATTCCGGGCAGCCGACGACCGGCTCACCATTGAGGGTTAGCATGGCGTCGCGCATCTCGGCACAAAGGTCCGTCAGAGAACTGGCTACCCAAAACGCCCCGCACCAGAACCCGAGCTTGAACCCGAGCGCGCCCAGCTGATCCACCAACCATTCGTGACCGGATGGGAAGTTATTGAAGTCCCACTCCAGCCAGTTCCCCGGCAGACCGCGGTCGATGTTGGCAATGCTGACCCAGACGTACCCGATGTCGCATCCGGGGAGGCGCTCGCGAATCGCCCGGACATTGCGTATCACCACGTCCTCACAGCGCTCGGAGTTGAAGGCATCCACCCACGACCAGCCAAGCCACCCCGCCGGGGTCTCCGCGGGGAAGTTGGGCTGGTACCTGGCCGCGACGCGATCCGCCCAGCGGTGCAGGGAGGCGTGGGTATCCGTGCGCGACTCCAGCATGAGGGTCTCGGATGCGATGCTGTCACCGGGTTGGAGCGCAAACCCCTCGAAATCGCTGACACATTCGAGTTGCGCAATCCCACTCCCTGCTTGGTATCCGAGCAGGTGGAACGTGGTGGTGGTGTCGTATGAGACGAAGCCGCAGTGCAGTGCACGACCTGCGCCGGCGCTCACCATGTGCATGATGGTGGCAGCGCGGCCGAGACCGTCAATGTCCCGTGCCCGGCGAACCTGAACGTGACCGGTGGTGCCCGCGCTCTCCAGGAAGACCAGGTCCTCTTCCCCACCTCGCACAAAGACCCGTCCGTCGTCAGGCTGGACAGCGAGGAGGCTGCAGCGGCCGAGGACTATCGGCTCGCAGCACTCGTTCACAATGACCGAGGACAGCAGCAGCGTCTCCGCATCGGCACTCAAGGCTACCTGAATATCCCATCGGAAGCCCATGTTCGGGAACCGTGCCGTAATTGTGGCTGTCTCACTGGGTCCCGCGTCGGTACTTTCGAGTCCTTCGGCACCCGACAGCCGCAGGCGCTCACCGTTGACCCAGACTTCGGGGCAGGTGTCGATAGTGACTGCGCCATTGCCGCACGACAGGTGCAGCATCCCCTGCGCAGCATCGAAGCGCGCGAGATCCCAGGTCTCCGAGGGGGTGGGCTGCATGGCGATCAACTCCGGGCAGAAATATGGTGAGCGAGGGCAGGATGAGGGGGTTGTTCCGCTGTGGGACGCGAGTGACCTTCAGAGGTGACCCCTATCGCCAGCAAGCTAGCGCGCTCCTCCCTGACGCCACGGAGAGCCGGCTTCGCCTTTCTTCGCGGTCATCGAGACTTCCGGCAACTCCAGCTTGGTCTTTCGGGTGGATCGTGCTGCGCGAGCAAGGGCCCGTTGGCTCACTGGAACCGGTTCGGTCACCAGCTCGGGCACCGAAAACGTCTTCAGGTAGCCGTCGTAGAAGTCCGCTTTCCGCTGAGGCAGGATCACCGGCTTGCTGAAGTTGCCGGCCTCATCCACGTGGCTGAAAAAGGTGCGGGTGAACAGACCGTCCAGGCGTTTACTGCTGAAAGCCACCCAGCGGCCATCATGAGACCACGAGTGCCAGGACTCCGACCACTGGCTGTTCAGCTCCTTGAGCTCCCGGCGTTTCCCTGTCTGCAGGTCCAGCAACCACAGATCGCTGCTGGGCTGAAGCACGGGAAAGCATCCGTAGTCTGTCTGGCAATACATGAGCCAGCGACCGTCGGGAGAAGGCCTCGGCAAAAGGATACTCTTGCCGGCATCGCGGGCCGAGATCACCGTCTTCACCGGGCCCCACTTGCCGGTATCCGGATCGTAACTTGCGCTACGCAGGTCGTAGCGCACCTCGTCGTAACGCTCCGGAGGCATGGTGTCTCGGTCACTCCAGAGTATGGGCGCGCTGCAGAAGTAGAGCGTCTTCCCGTCCGCTGACCAAGCCGGGTAGGTCTCCAGGCGATCCTGCTCGGCCAGTTGGGGGGGCGCTGCGACCTTGTGGGTGCGGGCGTCGAAGATCATGAGGTCCGAATCCAGGTCCACCACATCCCGCACCTCCTGCCGGGCGGTGTGGAAGAACTGGCGCACCTTGTTCGAAGAGTATGCCGCGACATTGCCGGACGGATGCCATGAAGTGTACGTCCAGCCCGTGCCGAGGGGCTCGATGCGCCCCTTATCCACCATCAGGGTTGAGACGCCGTGGGCTGAACTGCGGATACCCACCGTCATCCGGTCTGTCTTGTTCGCAGAGAACGAGTGACAATTCGTGCAGCCCCAGCTGAAATGCGAACCGTGGAGTACCGTGCGCTGTCCCCACCCTGTCAAGTCTCGCTGGTACAGACCCACATCGCGCCACAGATTGTAGATCGGAGTGATCTGGCGGTGCACCAGGTAGCGGTCGATCTCGCTGTCTGCCACGGACACCTTCAACGGAGCGAATCGGTGCCAGTCGCCTCCGGTCCGGACTGCGATGACCACCAGAAGGTCCTTCCCGCGATTGCTTTCGAGAAGCGTGCGCCATTGCCGGATCGGTATCTCGATCCCGGGGGATTGGCTGCTGACAGTGACGGGACTGCCGTTGTCGCCGGCGATCTTGACCAGGTACGCGTCGCCCGGCTCATGCACAGCGAAATTGATGGGCGCAAAGTTCGCGGGCACAGTCACTCCCGAGTAGTCCGGACTGATCTCCGGCAGACGGTGAATGAGCGTGGCGCTCTCGAGCGGGGACGAATCGGGCGCGCAACTGCAGCCCGCGAGAAGAGCCAGGCCGCCGGGAAAGACCAGCAGGAGTAATCCGCGAAGGAGATGGGTCATTGCTCGCCCACCCCCGATCTGCCGAAGACGAAATAATGGAAGTACGTGTTGCCGAATGCCTTCGCGACTTGCGCGGCGGACACGGTGCCCAGGCCTGACTGGACATTCCGGGCCGCCTGGGTGAAAAGCTCGAACTGCCGCACGATTTCCGGGTCCAGAGACCGCCCGTGCAGATCCACCTTCTCGCCTGTTTGGCTCTCGTACAGCAAGATCGCTTCCTGGTAATGGCGCGGAATCTTGGCGAAGCCCACAGCATCCAGCCGGCCGATGTTCTCGGCAACCTTATCAAGCTGGCGATTGAGCAGGTATACCGCCATGAGGTACTCGAAAGCCGCCGGATTCGCCGGATTGGCATCAAGCAAGGACAGGCAATGGCTCTCAAGCGACAGTTCGACATCCGGCGCATCCCGGGTCTGCCGCACCTGTCGCAGCACCTGGATCATCCGATCTTTGTCCAGGTTGGGGTCGTGCTCCATGCGCTCCAGTATGCCCTTGGCCCACGCGCGCCGCGAGAGGTTGTGGGTCAGAGCGTGCAGGAAATGCCGCGCGGTGTCGCTGCGTCCTTTCGCGAGATTTGCCATGGTCAAGAGACGCAGAACTGCCGCGTGCTCACCCCACTGCTCGAGTGACTCGTGCATCATGTGCTCGACCTGGCTGACCAACCCGAGGCGCAGGTAGATATCCCCGATCTGGAAGGCGGCCATCTGGCGCATGTCCCGAACCTGCCCGGGCGCGAGCCACGGACCACAGACCATGCCCAGCAGCAGGCCCTCGGACGCCTGCGGATAGGAGAACATGGCGTCAGGAAGCTGGCCGGTCTCGAACAGCGCGCGGTTGATATGGGTACAGATACCCAGTGTGTAGTCCTCGGGTGACAGAGACTTCGCCACCCTGAGGAGCCCCTCGAAGTCACTCGCGCTGGCTCGGGAGGCGATCTGCAGGGAGTTGTACTCGCGACGATCCATGCAGACCTCTCCCGTCCCGACCAGAAGCAGCGCCAGCAGTACGGGCCCGGCGACGGCGCTCAGGCCGCTGCGGGTGCGAGCGATTGCCGGAGCGCCTCCCGTACCTATACACCACAGCACCGCCAGCGCAGGAACCGATGCATACAGGAGGATTTGGAGCGCTGACTCCAGCGGATCGCGCACCATGAGACGCATGTAGAGCGGACGGAAGGCGACCTCCGGCGCGAAATCCAGCACCAGCACGCCCCAGGCGTAGGGCAGCGCCTCGGCAGCCAGGAGCCAGAGCAGCCCGCCAAGCCGACCACCACGCCGCCACTCCAACAAGGCAGCGACCGCGGCGAAGATCGCGAACATTCCTCCTGTAAGCACGCAGACGACCACGGACAGCAGCAGCGCCGTCGCAAGTCGTCTCGCAGGGGGCCGGCTCCCGGTGCGCACGAGCAGTACACCTGCTGCCAGCGCGATGAGCAGAGCGACCACACCAAACAAGTTCGTGCTGAACCGGACGACCAGTCCCAGATACGCCAGCGCGGGAAGGCCTGCGACCCAACCGGGAGATCTGCCTGACAGCCCTTTCACCAGCGCATTCGTCAGGAGGGCCAGGAGGGTCGTGAGGGCTGCAATGAGCAGGATCGCCGCCCACTGCCAGCGGTACAGTTGGGCCAGGAAGGCCCCAATATACTCCGCCGGGCCGCCGGGCAAAGCGAGGATGCGCCACAAGAACGTCGCAGTCGTGGCGAATGGCGGGAAGTCGGGGCCCGCCTCAAATCCCTGATGGGGCTCCACGCGAAACCGCAGATACGCAACCAGCGCGGCCAGCACGAAGATCCAGCCGGCTGTGTTCTTGCGGCCTGTTGCGATAGGCTGAGCCATCTGACGAATCTCCGGGCAGAAGTCGGACGGTATGTTGTACGGACATGCCGACGTTTCCGGGACAACTCTCAAGCGCGTCTGTGTTCATTGACGATTCCACGTCAGACTGGCGATTCCCTCCCGCCCCTGAAGTCTGACGCCGGTGCTCGCATCGTGAGGAGGAGGTCTCGGCGCTACGCGGGGCGTAGAATCCCCGTGTGAGATGACGATCCTCAGGAGGCCTTCCAAGCATGCGCACACTTGCGCTCCTGGCCCTGTTCGCCTGCGCGGCCTGTCTGGCTGCCGATGATACCGTGTTCGAAGACAGGTTCGCAGATCCTGGTCTGTCCGCCGACTGGGAGCAGGTCGCGGGAAGCTGGGGAATCCACGACGGGCAACTTGCCAACGCCGAGGCCGTACCCTCCACGGTTCTCGCCGTCTCGACGACCTGGGACCACTACACTCTCGAGGTGCGGATGAAGACCGACCAGCCCGGCGCGAGGCCCTGGAGCGTGGCACGGATACTGTTCCGGTACAATGACCAAGGGACCCACTACTACCTGGTGCTGCACCAGGGCGGCACGCTGGAGCTTGGCAAGGAGCAGGGCGGCGTGCATATGCCCGGGCTGGCGACCGCCCGGAATGCCGGCGACCCGCTGGACTGGCGACAAGTGAGGATCAGCGCCGACGGGCCGCGAATCCGCGCATCGGTTGATGGCCGCGAGTTCATCGACTTCACCGACCCCTCCCCCATTCCCAGCGGTCGGATTGGGCTGGACGCATTCCAGGGATCGATGGTGCGGTTCGACGACGTGCGCCTGTCCAGCGCGACGCTGGCCCAGCGAACACGCGATGGGGAGGATGCCATGCGAAGCACCCTTCAGAGCGTCGGTTACACAAGGTCCCCCCGGGGAAATGTGGCGATCTTCCGCGATAGCGCCGTTCCGTTGGAAGAGAGCGCGCCCTCGGACCCGGAGCACGTCGCGCAGATGGTGCGGCGAACCGGATGCGGGGCCACATTCCTGACGGCAGCCCAGATGGCGGTCCCCGGAGTGCTTGCGAAGGCCAACTTCGACGTCCTGGTGCTGCCGTATGGATCGGCTTTCCCGCGTGAGGCGGTTCCGGCGCTCAAGGAGTTCCTGCGCCAGCGCGGGAGCCTTCTGAGCACCGGCGGGTACTTCGGGGACAATCTCTACGGCTCCCGCGAAGTGCCGGAAGCAGAGAGACTCCTGGGCAACCCGGGGTTCGAGGACGGACTCGCCAACTGGAGCGCAAGCCACGAAACTGATGGCCTGAGGGTCGAAGCCGTCCGCGAACCAGTGCGGTCGGGTGAGGGCGCCGTCGGTATCGCGGTCACCGATCAGGCGAAGGTCGACTTCTACAGCGCGCTGCAACGTGTGGATGGCGTAAAGCCGAGGCAGGATGTTCTCCTCACCGCCTGGGTCAAGACCGAGACCCTCAAGGATGGCGTGGGCGCGTATATCGCGATGAGCTACTTCGGGGCGGACGGTGTGCGCATCTCATGGTCTCAGTCCTCACCGATCGCCACAACGCAGGATTGGACGCGACTGCAGGTGCGGGGGACGATCCCTGCCGGAACCGAGTACGTTACGGTGAACCTGCTGCTGAACGGTCGCGGCCGGGCGTGGTTTGACGACGTTGAACTGGTGAACGACACGGGCGGTGAGTTCTGCCTGAACACCCGCGAGGGGGACATCCACGGGCCGGGCAACTCCCTGCGCGTGCGTCCTGACCAGATCGGGGTGTTCGACCCGTCGTATCGGCTGGAGCAGGTCACCTCACTGCGCACCAGCCCGGGGCAGTTGGTCACCGACGCGGCGCTCGAGGTGACGGGAGAGGTCGGCGGGTACTCCGCGTCGGGGATGTTCATCGGCAACGGGAACCCGGTGAAAGCGGCCACGCACGCGCGCCCGATCTACCTGTTGGACGCATTCGACCGCGCCGGGAATCTCCGGGGACGCGCCGGCGCTCTGATCCGTAACTACCTGGGAGCCTACGCGGGCTCGGACTGGGCAGTCTTCGGGGTGAATAGCGCTGACCTCTTCGCGCCGGCCAGTCCTGAAGCCGGGAAGCTCTTCGGCGATACTCTCCGAGCCATGCTGGACAAGACATACCTCGCCGAGGTGCATCCGGAATTCGCCTGCTACCGCGAGGGCGAACCGGTGACGGTCGAGGCCCTGATTGCCAACTATATGCCACAGGAGCGGAATGCGCAGGTACGGTTCGTGGTACACGCCGGCCGGTCGGATGATCCTGCGGCATTCGAGACCGTGCAGAGCGTCTCGCTGCCCGCGGGATCCAAGACGACGGTCCGTACCACCTGGCAGCCGGGTTCTTTCGCGACCGACTTCTTCACCGTCAGCGCGGCGCTCATCCTGGATGGGCAGACAACCGACCGGCACGAGAATGCATTCGTGGTCTGGCGCGATGACGAGCTAAGCAGGGCCCCGCGGTGGACCACCAAGGACGCGTATCTAGCAAGAGACGGCGAGACCGCGTTCCTCTGCGGCACCGGCGATGCAGGCTACCCGTACCACGCCGAGAGCGAGAACCCGCTGGTCTGGGACGAGCAGTTCCGCCTCATGCGGGACATGGGCCTGCGCTACTACCGCTGCATGCACTTCTTCGGCGACTACCCCGCGAACAAGTCACTGGAGTCCCTGGACGACCTGCCGAAAGAGCAGCTTCGCAGGCTCGACGCCCTGGTCTACCTTGCCCACAAGCACGGCCTGGGGTTCCTGTTCGTGAACAATGTGGGCCTGCAGCTTGCGCGGGATGATGACGCGGACCTCCAGGGCCGCAGGCGTGCCCTGAGCCTGCTTGCGCAACGCTACGCGAAGGCTGGCGGCTTCATGTTCAACATGGACCACCAGGAGTTCATCCGCGCTGGAGGGCCGGGTGTGGACGAAGCATTCCGCAGGTTCCTCCAGACGAAGTATGCGGACTACCCGGCACTCGCGCACGCCTGGGGCCTGGACGCGACCGGGAGCTTTGCGGATGTGAAGTTCGACGAGAACGCGGCGCGGGCTGACGCGTGGGGAAGCGCGCGCGGGATGGATACCGGAGAGTTCCTCTGCACATACCGGGACGCGTGGCGGCAGAACGCAAGCACGGCCATCCACGAGGGCAACCGGGGGGCCCTCTACTGTCAGGACTTCAGCATGTACTGGTGGCCGGATTTCATGTGGCCGCGGCCCGATGTGCTGGCGGATATCGACATGACCAGCGCCCACTTCTACGGCGACCAATTCCGGTTCCCGCACCAGCTGAAGCGCGCAGACATGCAGGTGCTCGGCAAGCCCCTTGGTCAGACGGAGTTCGGCATCCTGACCCATCCGGCATGGGCGGGGCACCGCGACTGCCGCCTGACCCACGATGGCGCCGATGAGTTCTTCATGATGGCGACCCACTACTGCCTGGGCGTCGGCGCCACGATGATGTCCAACTGGAACTGGAAGGAGAATAAGGAGTGCATCTTCCCATGGTCCATCGCGCACCATGACCTCGTGCCCAAGGAGCACCTGCGGGCCTACCGCAATGCGGCGGTTTTGTTCTCCGGCATCCGCCCTAGATACGAGCCGCCGGAGGTGTTCGTGGTGGTCCCCAACGCACACCTGCGCACCAACAAGGTCGGGCAGGTTGACGGCGCGGTGCGGGACTGCATCGACCGGCTCATGCGCCGACGGGTGCGCTTCGGGCTGATCGGTGAGGAGCATCTGGACAGTCTTCCGCAGTCCGCGCGGGCGCTCTTCTATCCGGTGCCCTTCTGTCCGGAAGACAGCGTCTTCGCGGAACTCATTGCGTTCGTCGAGAAGGGCGGCCATCTTTACTTCAGCGGAGACATCACCTTCGACCCGTCCTGCAGACGCGCCCGGGAAGAACGGCTGGAGACCCTCGCAGGTTGCCGGTTCACAACGCAGAACTACCCGCACCTTGAGGTCCTCGCGGGACGGCCCGGAGAGCCGTGCATCCGGGTGGAAGCAACCACTGGTAATGTTCTGGTGGACTTCGAGAGCGGACCGCGTCTGGTGCTGAATGAACTGGGCGGCGGGCAGGTTCTGTTCGCACCCGACCCCATCGAGGCCCGTGCAGGGACGTTGCAGCTCGAAGCGGAAGCTCCGCACGCGGGAGCGGGCGACCCGTACGAACTGCTGCTGTCCCTGGCGGAGGTGGAGCGGATCCCGTTGGCCCCACCGGACAGCGCGATCCACTCCTTCCAGCACGCCACCCAGGAGGGCGGGACGATCTACGTCCTTTTCAACACCGCGGAAGAGCCGAAGAGGGCGACGCTGACCCACGCCGGACGCAGCCTCGAACTCACGCTGACCCCCAAGCGACCGGCACTGGCGCATTTCGACGCAAGGGGAGCGCTGGTCGCGGTGGAGTGCCAGGAGGAGGCGTCGCTGGACGGCGACCTGCTCTGGTTCGGCTCGGGGCACTTCGCGCTGATGTCCCTTGATGGCGCGGACCTCGGGGGCGAGCCTTACCTCATCGCGGTGCTGGCGATCGGGACCGGTCAGGCGCGCATCTCGTGTGCGTCGGGGATCGGCGACGCGCTCGTGCAGCACGGGCAGTTCAGCGATCTGCACTGGCAGGCCCTGGGTGAGGAGCCGCGCGGTGATGGAGTGCCGACAGTGACGGCCAGTGAGGAGCGCCGCTCAACCGTCTCGCTGGTGTGTCCCCGGGGACGTCTTCCCGAGGCCGCGCGGCTGATCGAGGGGCTCGTGCAGCGATGATCCACGCAGACCACCATTCATCCAGGAGAGCAGACATGATTGGATTCGCACTGACGGTGGGGCTGATCGCCGTCCTGTTGGCGACGGCCGCACAGGCGCAGGATGGCCCGGCGGAGACCCTCGCGGAGGCTATCCTGGATCGGCTTGGGGCGCAGGGGCTGTGGCCAAGCTGCCCCGCGACGACAGACGGCGCGGTTCCGGCGTCTGACTATGCGCACCTGGTGATTCGCGGCGAGTGGAATGAGCGCTGGCCTGACGGCGCGGGCGGCATGAAGACGGTTGCAGTGCGCGGCGAGCTGTGGAGCGCCGCAATCCAGGCTGCCCTGGACGCACACGCGAAGGTGCTGATACCGGCGCGCCCGGAGCCGTACTACCTGGACGCGCCGCTGGTGCTAAAGTTCGGGCAGACGCTGATCGCTGACCCCGAGGCCGAACTGCGCCTGAAGCCCGGTACCAACACGTGCCTGGTCCGCAACGCAAATCCAGTGAGCGGCTGGCCCGGGCCTGTTCCCGAGACCTCGCCGGACACAGACATCACCATCCAGGGCGGCATCTGGACCGACCTTGCCACAGCGCCGGCCGAATCCAACGGCAACGGCCGGGGCAGCGTGGACAGGGCGAATTCGGTGCCCGGGGCCTATGGCATCATCGTGCTCACCAACGTGGCGCGGGTTGTGGTGCGCGACCTCGTGGTTCGCCAGTCGCGGCCATTCGGGGTCCATCTCACGAATGCTCGCGACTTTCTGGTGGAGAACCTGCGGTTCGAAGACCACCGCCGCGACGGCGTGCATGTGAATGGTCCCGCATCCTACGGGCTGGTGCGCGGGATCAGCGGTGTCACCGGGGACGACATGGTGGCTTTGAATGCCTGGGACTGGCAGGCATCCACCATGACCTTCGGCAGGATTCACCACGTCCTGGTGGAGGATGTCACGGGGCGCGAATTGTCGGCGGAGTCATCCGGACCGGTGCCTGACGGTTCCGCGGAGATCCGCCTGCTCCCGGGTTACAAGCGCTTCCCGGATGGCGCGAAACTCGCCTGTCCCATCGAAGACGTTCTCATCCGCCGCATCCGATCGATCCGCACGCTCAAGATGTACGACCAGCCGAATCTGGAGATGGGGCGAGACCTGGACTTCTCCCAGCCCATCGGCGAGATGCGCGGCATCTTCGTGCGGGACGCGGTGACCGTGCCCACGCATGAGGCGCTGGCGCAGGTCCACAGCAACGTGGACGGGCTGGACATTGCCAACGTGGTGCTCCAGGCCTCCGCGCTGCCGGACGGCTACGCGCTGGTGAGTGTAGGCCCGCTGTCGGCCGTCTACAAGCACAATCCGGCTGACCCGGCCACCTGGGTCGAGATCTTCTCGCCGGACAAGGACTGCACCGTGCGCAACCTCAGCCTGAGCCGGATTTCGCTTCAGCCCCCGGACGGCGAAAGACAGGCGCTGGACGCCGACGCGCTGATCAGGGTCATCGAGCAGAAACCCAACCCGGACTACCCCCGCAGCCAGCCGAAGGGTGGCACAGGCAGGGGCCATCTGGTTCAGTAGAGAAACCTGGACGAGACGTGAGAACGCGTTCGGAGGCCCCCTTGCTGATCGCGCTTCCTGCACTGTCTGCGTTGTTGTTCGCGCAGGGAGCCGTGGCACAGCCGATCATCCAGAACCCGTCCTTCGAGAAGTTGGATGAGACCGGAATGCCCGACGGCAGCCGCGTGTACAGGTTCGACGGCGATCAGCCCGTCTGGGTGGTCTGGAATGCACTGCGCGACAGCGAGGTTACCGTGGACGTGGGCGATGCGAGCGTCTTCCCGTGCGACCTGTAAGGGGCGAAACTCACGGCCGTGCCACAGACCGGGAAGGTGACCGTTCGCGCGGGCATGGAGCCGGTCTATCTCGCACCCGCCAGGTGAGTGCCGGAACGTAGCCCAGACGGCGCCTTGCCATTGCCGACGGCGTTCGCTTCCGGAAAGGAAGGGAGTACTTCGCGGTCACTCCGGGTATGGGTAACGGACAGGAGGGGCATCTCAGCGCCGTTACCAGCCGGAGGTGGTCGCCTTGACCTATGCGAAGCAGGCCGTGCTTGCCGTAGTGATCTCGCTGGTTGCCGTTGGTGTTATACTCGTGACCTGTCCGGGATGTGGTGGTGGAGATGATGGTGGAGCGGCACAGACCGCTCGTCTCTCGGTTGCGATAACAGACGCGAGTGGCCCCTTTGCTGAAGTGCATCTCTCCGTGGTCGCCGTCCGGGTGGTCCGTCTTGGCAGTGGCAGCGCCCCAACGGGACCCGGCCTTCCCCTCATCGCAAGTTTCTCCCCGGCGCGGCAAGTCAGTGTTCTTGATCTTGCCTACCAGCAGGAAATACTCGGAACGGCGAGCGTGCCCGTGGGCACCTACGAACAAGTCAGACTGGTGGTGGCTCCCAACGTGTCAGGGCAGCCGCCCGCGAACTATGTGACCTTGCTGTCAGACCCCACAACGAAACTCCCCCTTGATACCCCCAGTGGCGAGACGGCGGGACTCAAGGTCCTGGGGCGTTTTGAGGTCCAGCCGGGCGTTGCCAACGCCATTGTTCTCGACTTCGATCCGTCACGGGCGATCGTCACCGCAGGCCAGAGCGGCAAGTACCTGTTCAAGCCCACAGGCATACGCATCGTCGATGTCAGCCAGACGCTGCCGAACTATGGGTCGCTCTCGCTGACTGTGGACCCTGCGTCCGCCTGGCCGGACGCCATGGTCTACGTCACGCCTATGGGCAGCAGCGTCCCGATCGCAGCCGGCACGGTGAACACCAGTGATGGCTCTTTCCGGGCATTCCTGCCCTCGGGCCAGTATTCCGTAAGCATCACCGCTTCCGGATTCCAGACGTACAACACAGCGCTCCTGGCGCCACCGATCTACTACCCGGTAGCTATTGGGGCAGACACGCCGGTAGGCACGGTAACACTGGCTGCGCCATAGCTTCCATCGGGTTGGGTATGCTGCAGTGTCGGACGTACCACAAAAGCCAGAAAGGGGTGGACGAGATGAGTAGGAGCTGGAAAGCAGTCCTGGCAGCCGCGGCCATCTTCGTAATGGCCGCAGTTCTGGGAACGGCGGCGAGGTCATTCGTTGCCGGGAGTTCCCAAGCGGCCTACGCCGATCCCCCGGCGCGATACAGCGCTGGCGCCGATCTGGGTGTGACCGTATGGCCTGAGATGTTGGGTGGCCGCGAAGTGGCGACAATCGTTGTCAATGGCGTGGCCGTCATGCGAATGCGGCAGAAGTACGGTAGCTGGAGCCCGTCCGACCGGGCGAAGATGGTGGCTGACCGGCTTCGGCCGCTGTTGGCTCAGGGCCTGCAACCCTCCGACATTCGCTCGGCCCGGTCTCGCGGTTCGTACGTCGTCCGGGCGCGAGGGGTGGACCTGGTCACCGTGATGCCATTTGACGCACAGCTCGTAGACTCATCGCGGGCTGAACTCGCCGAAGCCTGGGCGAAGAACCTCCGGATCGCGATGAGACGCAACGCCACAGTGACCGGCGGCGTTGGGACCATCGAAGGCGTGAACTATCAGGAGGCAGATGGCCAGTACTCCGGCTATCCCTCCACGCCCAGCGCCGAATGGAGGCCGCCCGAACGGTACGATGACCGGTACGTGCCCATCGTGAGCGTGCTGTCCGGCTTCAAGCTGGGTGTTGCACGGGTCAACGGGCCTGTCTCGAAGCTCCAGCATGTGCAGGCTGTCGCGCAGCTCGAGACCCACTGGAAGGACATACTCGAGATCGACATATTCGTGCCCATCTCAACGGAAGTCCCCGGAAAGACCCTGGATCGCGTGGAAGGCTGCGCGGTCACGGGCTTCGTGGACTACGACTTCTGAAGGAGGCTGCCGACATGACACGCACAAAGCGTTTCACAGGTATCAGTGCGCTGGTTGCCGCGGGCTTCCTGGTGGGCGTCCTCGCCGGCCCGCCGGCGGCGCAGGCGATTGATGTGGGCGATATCCTCAAAGGAGGCGGCATCGCGGCCGTGGTGTCGATCTTCGGCGATGAGATAAACAGCTTCATCAACACGATCCTCCTGCAGCGCGAGGCGGAGATCAAGCAGATGACCAAGGTCGTTCCCGTGGTTCGAGTCGGTGGGGGCGGCGGGGGAACGGCAGTGGGCGCGGTGCAGGTTCAGGGACCGCGTGAGCAGGTCCGTCTCGTGCAGGCGGTGGTGGAAGTTGAGCTGAAGGTCGGCAACCGAGTGCGCGGCCGGGCGCTGCTGCCGGTGACGACCAAGGAAGTCTACACATCAACCATCCGGAGCGTGGGCGGCGTCGGGGTGTCGGCGAACATCAAGCACCCCCTGTAACAGGCGCGACATGCACACACACCGCGGCCCCCTGCTGGCAGACCGGCGGGGGACCGCTTCATTCCCGTCGACGTTCAGGGCTCAGTCATCCCGCCTCTCCGCACCTGTAGCCTCTGCGTTCGCGGTTCCTGCGCGGATATAACTGCCGTCCGCGAAGTACAGCACGCTGTATGAGGACCCCAGCACAACATCCAGGTCCCCGTCGCGGTTGATATCCACCACCGAGGGCTGAGGGTACGGAATCCATGCAAGGTCGAGCTTCCTACCGGGGAACTGGAGGACCGGCCCATCATCCCCCGGGCGGTTTTCGACAACCATCACCTGATCGCCCGCGCCTCCGCCGGACTGCGCGACGATGAGATCTGGCCTGCCATCTCCGGTCATCTCGGCAGCCGCCACATGCACGCGCCCTGACAGCTTCGCCAGTATCCTGCCCGGCGCAAAGACCGGATCTGCGGCCGTCCCCACGTTCCGGAAGTGGGTCACCCCACCCACGGCATCGCCTGTTACGAGGTCCTTGAGGCCATCGCCATCAAAGTCCGCGCAGGCCGGGACTGCACGGTTCCCCTGGAGCACGGTGAAGTCGGTGATGGGAGTGTCCGGGTCGATTCCCGCGACAAGGGGCGCACCCGTCTCAAGCTGCAGCCGCGTTCCCTCGTCGAAGACGGGCGCTTCCCGCGTTCCGGTATTGCGGTAATACCAGACATACCCGGCCACGTCTCCGACGATGATGTCCTGATCGCCGTCGTCGTCCCAGTCACAGGCAATCGAAGCGGCCCACGGATCGCCATGCTCCGGGGGCTTGCACATGCTCGCACCAGACGCCGTACGCAACTCGGCCACGTCTTCGAAGACGGGAGGGTTGCCCTGAACGGCGTTCGACTTGAGGGAAACCGATCCTCCTCCGTGCGCCTGGAGCGCATCCAGCCCGCCGTCACCGTCCCAGTCTCCCATCCAGTCGGGATGAACCAGGTGGGGCACCCAGCCCACCGTCAGCGGCTCCTGCCGGCGGAACAGCGGCTGCGTCGCGGTACCCACGTTCAGGTATACGACGGCAACGGTGTTCGTGCCCACGATGAGGTCCTGCAGGCCGTCGGCGTTCCAGTCGACAAACTTGGGATTGAGCAGGAAGGTCTCGTGCCAGGTCCCATCCAGCGGGAAGGACACCTGGGTCAGAACAGGAGCGGCGGCGGTTCCCCTGTTCTTGAGCATGAACAGTCCGGGGCGACCGGCGGGCGCCTCTTCCCCACCGCTGGCGCTCATGAACATGCTGCCGGTCACCAACTCGGGCAGTCCGTCGCCATCGATATCGCGCGCCGTGGGGGATGCCTGCCAGATCACGTCGAAGATCTCGCCGTCCGCCTCGAGGGCCCCGCGAGCAGACAGGATCGGGAGGCCATCCGCCTCGGCGCCCACATTCTCAAAGTAGAAGATGCGGCCCGTGACATACCCGCCCATGAGCAGGTCGAGCCGCCCGTCGCCATTCCAGTCCACCACTTCCGGGACGCCGGTGTAGTCCTTTCCGAAGATCCCCGGCGCTTCGGGCACAGGCTCGAAGGGGCAGGTGATCGGCTGCCCGTCAGCGAGGATCTGCCCGCGAGACGTCAGCTTCGGCGCTGTGCGCGAGCCCACGTTCTGGAAGAACCTCACCTGCCCGCTGGGGTCGTGACCGACGATCAGATCGGGCAAGCCGTCGGAATCCCAGTCAGCCACGCGGGGCGCCGAATACCACGGCACCTTCAACGGCTCGCCGTCGGCCTGGATGAAGTATGGCCCTTGGAACTCGGGCGCTTCGGTAGAGCCGACATTGCGGTACAGGAACACGTATCCGCGGATATTGCCGATGAGCAGGTCAAGCCGGCCGTCGGCATCCCAGTCAAAGGCGTCCGGGCGGGTATGCAGCATTGACGGCAGCGGGCCGCGTTCCCGGAACAGCCCATCCCCGTCGCCGATCCAGCCCCTCGCCGGGGCGCGCACGGCATCGGACGATTCCGCGAGGTCGAAGTAGATCGCGTAGTGGGACACTGCGTCGCCGCGCTGGGTGTGGGTCCACGTGAGTCTGCCGCGCTGGCCGTCTCCGAGCAGGGAGAACAGCCACCAGTAGGGCCGCGGGTCGACCTCATCATACCGGTAGGGCAGGTCATGCGGACCTCTGCCGAGGCGGAACGCCACTCCCCCCACTGGCGCCCCGGTCGCGGCATCATGCTGGATGACCTGGATTGACGCGGGATCGACGAGGCCACTCACACCAGTCTCGGCAAGCACCTTGCCGAAGTCGAGATCGATGGTCGCAGGCCGGCAGTCAAACTGGCGCGGGGCGATGTCCGCCGGGGCAACCGACACGAGAAGTCGGAACCGGCTCTTCCCTGTCCATTCGACATCCGGTGCGGCCCACAGGCAGGACGATGAGAGTACGGTGATGCCCAGCGCAAGCATGGCGGTCAAGGGGAACGGCTTCATGGGACAATTCCCTCCACCCGGGCGGTCGCAGCCCGAAGCTGCCTTCGCTTTCGACGAACCGGAAACCTCCCGGCGCCCGGACCCCACGGGCCTTGTAAGCTGTCACGGGTCCCGTGCTCTGGACGGCGAGCACACCCGTGACCTGTGCTTGTGCCTGCGTACGGGGAATGCCTCACCGCGCAGGTGAACAGCTGCGCTGCGGTGAATCGGTTCGTGTCGCGCCAATATGCCCTCGATTGTGGGGGCGAAGGCGGAGGTCACCTGAGATGACCAGGCTGCTGGCGACAGTCGCGCTCGTCGCGTGTGTGTTTGGCGCTGCGTGGGCGCAGATGACGCCCGGTAACCCGTTGTCCGGCCTCGAACTGCTGCGGGATCAGCAGACCATGAGGTCCTCGTCCTCGGACCCTGACTGGCGGAACGGGAATGGCGATGCCCGCGGTATACCGGCGGGGCAGACGCTCACGCTCTGCGAGCTCGAAGGCCCTGGGGTCATCACCCACATCTGGTTCACCATCGCCCACAATGTCCAGGGGTACTCGCGCCTGCTCACGCTGCGCATGTACTGGGACGGCGAAGAGCATCCCAGCGTTGAGGCGCCAGTCGGTGACTTCTTCGTGATCGGGCACGGGGTAGACAGGCCTTTCGCATCTCTGCCCGTGCGGGTGAGTTCGGACGGACGGGCGCGCAACTGCTACTGGCCCATGCCTTTCGCCAGATCCGCGCGAATCACCGTGACCAATGAAAGTGACCAGCCGTGCGGGGCGTTCTTCTGGTACATCGACTGGCAGAAGCAGAGCACGCTGCCCGAGAACACTGCCTACTTCCACGCCATGTACCGCCAGGAGTTCCCGTGCATGATGGGGCGGAACTACCTGATCGCGGACATTGAGGGACGCGGGCAGTACGTAGGCACGGTGCAGAGTGTCTATCACACATCCGAGGGATGGTACGGAGAGGGCGACGATTTCTTCTTCATCGACGGTGAAGAGGAACCGCGCCTGCGAGGTACGGGCACTGAAGACTACTTCTGCGATGCCTGGGGTTTCCGCCAGTTCGACGGCCCCTACTACGGCATCCCGCTCTGGGAGGGCTACTCACCCGGAGACCGGGGCACGGCTTACCGCTGGCATATCGGCGACGCAGTGTCTTTCCAGAAGTCCCTGCGCGTGGAGATCGAGCACAAGGGCTCCCAGAGCTTCCCCGACAATACCTGGAGCGGGTTCATCGAGCGCGATGACCTCATGTCCTCGGTGGCCTTCTGGTACCAGACCGAGCCCCACAAGCCCTGGCCGCCGCTGCCGCCGGGCTCGAAACGGCTACCCTCCAGGGACGAGACCATCGCCATCGGTTACCGGCTTGTGCCCACCGCTGCCCACTCAGAGCACCCAATGTCGGTTCAGGATCTCCCCGGCATGGCCACGGATGGCAAGCAGATGTTTTTCACCCCCCGGGATGACACGGGTTGGGTGGAAATCCCCTTCACTGTTGCCGAGGACACCACCGCGCTTCTCGTGGGCAAGTTCATCCACTCCTGGGACTACGGCACCTACCGAGCCCTGCTGGATGGACAGCAGTTGGAGATCATGGACCTGTACAACTCCGCACCCACCCCGAAGGAACACAAGTGGGGTATGCGGGAACTCAAGGCTGGCGAGCACATCCTGCGCCTGGAGTGCGTCGGGAAGCCCGAGAAGTCCAAAGGTTTCTTCCTGGGATTCGATGCCCTGGTGTTCCGCATACCCGCATACACGCGTCCGGCCGGCAAGGATCTGCGGGACCTGCAGGCCGGGAACTGAACCCGGTTCTCGCCGGCGAGGGAGCGTGACACCGAGATGACGTTCGCCGGCTTCACGGCTGCCGCACGTGCCGTCCTGCTTGCTGTCGCCGCGGGCTCCTGCATGGCACAGACAGTGGAGACGCCCGGCAGGATTGTTGTGAAAGATGGAGCGTTCGTGGTCAAGGAAACCGGCGAGCCCTTCACCCCGCTGGGAGTGAACTACTACCGCGTCGGCAAAGTGGACGGCGACAAGGTGGTCCATGCCACCTTCTGCCCGGGCTTCTATGACAGGCCCTTCATCGAGAAGATGATGGCCGATGTCGCAGCCTGGGGCTTCAACACCGTCCGGACCTTCCAGGTGTACCACGTCGGCCCCAGCGGCATACTGGTCTCGCGCGAATCCCGCGAGATCGCGCCGGGCTACCTGGACAACGTGGTCCATTTCCTGCAGCAGGCGCGTGCCCACGGCATCCACGTGATCTTCTCATGGGACATCTGGATGCCCGGCTCGGACTGGTGGGCTGAGACACCGCTACCTGGGGAGGAAGCCTGCGACCTGCGTCCGGACTGGGATAATGCGCAGGGCATCAACGGCTTCCGCCTGCACCGGGGCTCGGTGCGGACCCGGGCCAATGCCATCGTAGCGCTGATCGAGGCGATCCGCGCCCGGGACCCGAACCTGCTGCCCGTGGTTATGGCCTGGGAGCTTGAGAACGAGGTGTATCTGAGCGCCACGAAGGAGCCCTTCAGCCTGCGGAAAGGGGCATTCCGGTTCGCAGGCCGAAGCTACGATCTTTCCTCCGACGCGGAAGCTCAGGACCTCATGGATGCGGTGCTGATCCAGTGGGCCGATTGCTGCGCGCGGGCTATCCGCAAGGCTGACCCCGAAACACTGGTGGGCACGGGTCTCTTCAGTTTCGCCGCCGTGGGCAGAGGTGGGCCAGGCACGCGTTCGCGGGACCAGACCGCCGATGAACGCATCCCCGGGCGTCCGCTTGCCTTGCTGCGATCGAGTCTCGACTACGTTGACCTGCATCTGTACGCCTGGCGCACCCCGGAGAAGAGCGTCGCGTGGCACCTGGAGCGCAACCTGGAGTCCTCGGAGTGGGACACGGTCCGCTCGGCGGCGCGTGACCTCGGCAAGCCCCTGATGTCGGGCGAATGCGGGCTGTTCGCCAACTACCTGCGCAGTGCACCGAACTGGCAGGAGATCAACCACGAACTGGGCGCGGATTGTTTCCGCGAGCACGTCGAGGGTATGGGACGCGCAGGTCTGGCCGGTGCACTGTACTGGTCCTACGGGAACCCGGACAGCACCGCCGGAGATGAGAACCCCGTACTCACATTCCACCCGCAATACGGGCGCATCCTGCGGGAAACCTGGCCGAAGTAGGTGCCACGCCGATCGCCGGCTGTGAGGCAGGCCGGGTGGGGGACGCCGCCGGGGAAGCGCACCGACTGGCTGCGTACCCGCGCCATGATGCAGGCCGAGAGTGACCTGTACTACATCAGTGCGCTCATCATCGGTGTTGAAGGGGAGATCATCGGCCGGTACCCAAAGCGGCACCCGGCCCAGTTCTTCGAGGGTACCGCGCTCGGACTGACCTGCAATGGAGCTGAGTTCCTGGTTGTCCCAACTTGCAGGGCCAGGGAATGGGGACCCATCCAGCAGATGCAACATGCCCGGCCCTGGCACGAGTCGCCGAGACTTCATGGCCTTACCTCCTGTTTCTGGAACACTGACCGGGGCGGCTGTGAGCCTCTCTTGACTTCCCCGAATTGTCCTCCCCGTGGCTGCAAGGTGGCCTGCATGCCAGCAGGGAAACCGCACACAACCACGTGTGTTCCAGCACAATCAGCGCGAAGCGGAGGCGTGGAACAGATGGGCAACACAACATCCCGCACGGCAAGCCGGTTCGTCGTGGCTGTAGCACTGCTTGCATTGCTTACCGTCACCGGGCACACAGGGGAGACAGTTCCCCTGACCAGTCTCAAGCTGGATCTTGCCACACAGGATTGGGGAACGCCGCGGGTGGATAAGTCGGTGGACGGCAACCCGCTTTCCATCGGCGGCCGAAAGTTCGAGCACGGATTCGGAACCCACGCCATGAGCGTGCTGTATGTGAGCCTCAAGGGCGGCAGCGACCGCTTCGCGGCCTGGGTCGGGGTGGATGACGAAATCGGCGACCGCGGGACCGTGGAGTTCGTGGTGCAGGGAGACGAACGTGACTTGTTCCGGTCTGGGGTGATGAAGGGCGGGCAGGAAGCAAAGAAAGTGGACATCGATGTCCGCGGGATCCAGATCCTGGTGCTCCTCGTGACAGACGCAGGAGACGGCATCAACTACGACCACGCCGACTGGGCTGATGCGCAGTTCGAAGTATCGGGTGCGAGGCCCGTGGCGATGGCTGGCCCTGACGGCGAGCCGGTAATCCTCACCCCGAAACCTGGGCCCGAGCCGCGCATCAATGGCCCGAAGGTATTTGGAGCGCGCCCCGGCAACCCATTCCTGTTCAAGGTTCCGGCCACGGGAGACAGGCCCCTCACATACGCGGCGGAAGGCCTGCCGGAGGGCCTGAGCATCGACCCGGACACAGGTATTATCACCGGATCGGTTGTGCAGGTGGGAACGTACCGGGCAATCATCACGGTAAGCAACGCGCTGGGAAGCAAGTCCCGCGAGCTGCGCATCGAGATCGGCGAGGGCATCGCGCTCACGCCGCCGATGGGCTGGAACAGTTGGAATTGTTGGGCCGGAGCGGTGGATGAGGACAAAGTGCGCCGTTGCGCGAGAGCCATGGTGTCCACCGGTCTTGTCGACCACGGGTGGAGTTACGTGAACATTGACGATACGTGGCAGGCCGCAAGAGGTGGCCCGCTGAATGCACTCCAGGGGAACGAGAAGTTCCCGGACCTCAAGGGCCTCTGCGATGAGATACACAGTCTCGGTCTCAAGGCCGGGATCTACTCGACCCCATGGATCACCTCCTACGCAGGCTTCCCGGGCGGCTCCAGCAATTCCGAAGACGGAAGCTGGAACCGCGAGCGCGGCCACGGCAAGTTCGGCTTTGAGGAAGCCGATGCCAAGCAGTTCGCGGCCTGGGGATTTGACTATCTCAAGTATGACTGGAACCCCAACGACGTCCCGCACGTGGAGAAGATGGCCGTCGCCCTGCGAGCAAGCGGGCGGGATATCGTCTACAGCCTGTCCAACAGCGCGCCGTATGAGCTGGCTTCCGAGTGGATGCGTCTGGCCCACTGCTGGCGGACCACCGGCGACATCACCGACCGCTGGAGCAGCGTGAGCGGGATCGGATTCTCGCAGGACCCGTGGGGACCTTTTGCCGGCCCGGGCCACTGGAACGACCCGGACATGCTGGTTGTGGGGGAAGTCGGCTGGGGTCCGAACCTGCACCCCACCCACCTCACGCCCAATGAGCAGTACAGCCACATCAGTCTCTGGTGCCTGCTTTCGGCCCCGTTGCTGCTGGGCTGCGACCTGGAGAAGCTGGACGACTTCACCCTGAGCCTGCTCACCAATGACGAAGTGCTGGAGATCAACCAGGACCCTCTCGGTGAGCAGGCCAGGCGAGTAGCCGTCACGGGGAAAACTGAGGTCTGGTGCAAGTACCTGGAAGACGGAAGCCGAGCGGTGGGGCTTTTCAACCGCGGGGAGACCGAGGTCACAGTCACGGCGCACTGGCCGGACCTGTGGATTCAGGGGCCACAGCGAGTGCGGGACCTGTGGCGACAGGAGGACCTGGACGTCTTCACGGACCACTTCGAAGCGAAAGTCCCCCGCCACGGGGTTGTGCTGGTGAAACTGACCGCGGATCAGTAGGCATCTGCCCAGCGCCGGCCGCGATAAAAGACCGTGTGGGACAGCAGATCGTTCCGGCCGGCAGACCCTTCGCGCGTGCGCACCGACCCTCTGACCGGGTTTCGGGCCTCACAGCCCGCGAAGCGGGCGTCAGCCTATAGCCACGGGTCGAGTGGAGCGAAGCGGAACGGAACCCGCGGACTCGGCCCGCTCAAGACGCTTCGAGCGCCCGAAGAGGCGGCACAAGCCCGCAGCTTCTCCCCGGCCTACCCCCCAATCAGCCGCACGAACCGCATGCTCCGTGCAGGCAGGAACAGCGTGGCCTTGCCGTCCTCGGGGACCAGCCCGTCCGTCCGGCTGATCGTCACCGTCTGCTCGTCGCGCGTGTAGTTGATCAGCACCAGCCCGGCAGTTCCATCCGGACTGCGCCACGCGCTGTGCAGGACCGCCGGGCGCTGCACAGTGAACGGCTCGATTGTGGATGGGGGAGTGAAGATGCTGCGCATGATGCAGGTCACGTCCACTGTTTCGCAGTCCACGGTGCCCGGCGCCAGCATTTCTCCCCACAGCAGCCACTCCCGGTGTGCGTGGTAGAACCGCGCCAGTTCCAGGAAAAACTCAATGTCGCACGCCAACTCGGGGTCTGCAAGGTGCTTCGCGGTGATATTGGTCGCCAGAGGCTGGCAGCCGCAGGCCACTGTTCGCGCCATGTCCAGCGCGAACTGGTCCGGGCAGAGCGCGTGCCAATCCCTTTCCTCGGACGGATCGGGCCGGGCCTCCTGCGGCCATTTCTCGTCCCACGGCGTAATTCCGTCGATATGGGAGTAGTTGCCGAAGACCACCGCGTGCCCGTGGTAGATGGCGTGGAACAGGGGGATGAGCGTGGTCCCTTTGCAGCCGGCCGCTCCCCGGGAGGCTTCCCAGCTAGTCTGCAGCGTGATACAGCACTCGAGCAAGTCCTGGTATACTTCGGCCACGCTTTCGCTGCTGATCACGAACCCGGGATGGCGTTGGCGCACCTTGCGAAACATCTCCCGGAAGCCCTGCACGCCGTATGATCCGCCGCCGGGGACGTGTCCGTGTTCGGTGCTGAAACACGGTCGCGTTCCACCGATGATCGCGATCTGGTCGATGTACAGACCGTCCAGCCCAAGTGCCACCGCACCGTCCACGGTTTTCAGGACCTGTTCGTGCCACCCCTCGGCGGCCCCGCAGGTGTGCATGAGCTTGCGGTTCATCCAGGTGTTGTAGACGTGGCCCCAGTACTCCCCGTCGCGCAGGACTGTGGTGCACTTGCGGCCTTCGGTCTCCCACCGCGGCTCGTCACGGTCCCATGACATTCCGTTGCTATAGACCTGCACGCTCACATTGTTCGCCTGAAGATCTGCGACTGCCGCGCTGAAGGCTTCCGTCCCCTCGCGCGGAGGGAAGTAGTCCGGATAGCTGGTATCATACGGGTGCTTGTGCCACCAGTACCAGTCCACCGCGATGGGCAGGTCCAGGCGGCGCGCGATTTCCTTCGCCACCGGGCACACGTTATCGATGCGCCCGCGAAGCCACAGCCAGCAGGCGAGGTCCGCGACGTAGCTGTTCCGGCGCTGGTCTGGTCCCCGCGATGCCCAAACCTGCTCCAGCGCCCAAGGCCGATAGATTCGGGCGCTCTCGTACCACCCGCCCACAAAGGGCGCGATGGAAACCGGGTAAGCGGGCATCTCCGGCCGCCCTTCGGGGGGCTGCGGCAGGAGGTGCTCGATGCAGAGCTGGGCAGTTCCTTGTCCCACGCGAAGCAGCAGCGACTTCATCCACCCGCTGGTGTCTCGCGAGTCCAGGTGCAGGCCTGCGCCGTCTGCAAGCCATGCGGTAAGTTGGACGTGCATCCACTGGCGGGAGCAGGCGCTCATGTCCGGCGCATCCACCGCGTGCTTCAGCGGGTTGTCCACCAGCATCCCCAGATCCAGCGGCACCACCCACTGCGCATCGCCTGTATAAGGGACGCGTAGTTCCGGAAATGCCAAGGCTGCGGGCTTCAGACCGTCGGGAAGTTCCAGGTGCTCGAAACGCCCCCGGAGCAAGCCGTCGGACAGCTCCCAGAGCAAAGACACGCTGGCGTCGACATGCCGGCCATCTTCGTAACTCAGCCGATCAAACACCACCCGCAGGTGCGTCGCGTCGAGCTGGTCGATGCTCGCCGCGTCATCCGGCCTCAGTGGCTCGGGAGCACTGTCCTCCCAACCTGTGCGCAACGACCAGCCGAAGCACGGCGCCGTGAACGCCCACGCGCAATCCGCGCGGCTGACCGCGAGCAGTTCCCCCCGCTCCGAGAAACGGGCAGAGAGGCCGGAATCATCACGCAGGAGAAAATCGCCTGGAACGGACGCGGGGGGCCTGTGGGTATGCATTTCCATGCTGTGCAGCTCCCAGTTGGGGACGATCAGTGACGCAAAGGCGGCCCGCACCTGGCAGGCCGTCGCACAGTCTGCCACCCTTGACAGAGGGTGTCAAGAACATGGGGCAGGTCTCAGTCTCCCCGAGGCGAATACCCTGTTGAGTCCTCAGCAACCTGCGAGGTGCCAGCCATGAAGGTTTTCGAGTATGGCATATTACTCTGTATTCTGGCAGCGCTCCCGGCCTGTCAAGCGCCGGCGCAATCACTCACTCTCGCTGACAATGGCCGGAGCGAGTTCCGCATCGTGATTGCGAAAGACGCTTCGCCGTCCACCAAATGGGCGGCGGATGAGCTGCAGCGATGGCTCAAGGAGATGACGGGGGCGACGCTCCCAATTGCCACGGACGACTCCGCCATGACCGAGCACGAGATCGTCCTGGGCGCCAACGCGCACCTGGCGAAGCTCGGGGTTCGACCTCCCATGGATGAACTCGGCCTGGAGGGCTACATCATCCGTACCAGCGGCCCGCACCTTCTGCTCATTGGCGGCCCGGTGCGCGGCGTGGTGTACAGTGTCTTCGGGCTGCTTGAAGACCACCTCGGCTGCAGGTGGTTTACGCCGGAAGTCAGCCGGATCCCGAAGCGGAACAAACTCACCGTGGGGCCGCTGGATGAGAAGAAGATTCCGGCCCTTGAGTACCGAGAGCCTTTCGTGATGGATTGCTTCGATGGTGACTGGTGCGCGCGCAATCGTGTCAACAGCTCGGCCGGGCGCCTGGAAGACAAGCATGGCGGGAAGATCCAGTATTACGGGTTCGTCCATACCTTCAACCAGCTGGTGCCGCCCGAGAAATACTACGACGAGCACCCCGAGTACTTCTCGCTCATCAACGGCAAGCGGATGAAGGGCTACTACCAACTTTGCCTCACCAACCCCGACGTGCTGCGGATCGCCACCGAGGAAATCCGCAAGCGCATGCGCGAGCACCCCGAGGCATTCGTCTTCTCGGTTTCGCAGAACGACACGCATGGAGCCTGCCAGTGCGAAAACTGCCAGGCCATTGTTGAGCGCGAGGGTTCCGAAGCCGGTCCGCTGATTGAATTTGTCAACAAGATCGCCGACGCGGTCAAAGACGAGTTCCCGGACAAGGCAATCGACACCCTGGCCTACCAGTACACCCGCAAGGCGCCGAAGAACGTGCGCCCGCGCCCCAATGTGATCGTGCGCTTGTGCAGCATCGAGTGCTGCTTCTCCCACCCGCTGCGTACCTGTAACAGTGGCGAGAACGCTGCTTTCCGCAAGGACCTGGAAGACTGGGCGAAGGTGAGCGAACGGCTCTGGGTATGGGACTATGCCACATCTTTCGCGAACTATCTCGTCCCCTTCCCAAACCGCCACGTGCTGCGGGACAATATCCGCTTCTTTATCGAGAACAACGTCACCGGGATATTCGAGCAGAACACCTATACGACCCTTTGCGGAGAGTTCAACGCGCTGGACGGATACATGCACGCCAAGTTCCTCTGGGATCCGAACTACGACGAAGACAAGGCGATGGACGAGTTCCTCGCGGGCGTGTACGGGAAGGCAGCAACCCCGATCCGCAAGTACCTGGACATGCTCCGCGACAAGGTGGTCAACGAGAACATCCACATGCACATCTGGGAAGGCCCGAATGCTCCCTACCTGACCGACGAACTCATCGCAGAAGCCGACAAGCTCTGGGATCAGGCCGCCGCGGCGGTTGCCGACGATCCAGCTACGCTGAACCGCGTGAACGTGGCGCGACTCAGCATGGACTGGCTGATCCTGGAACGCACGAAACGGACCGTCACCAGTGCCTACGAGTTCCGCAATGGCAAATACGAGGCCGAAGCGATCCCCGGCTACCGGGAGCGCGTAGACCGGTTTTTCACCACCGCCGCGAAGAACAACCTGACGCAGCTGCGCGAGGGCGGGACTCCGCCGGAGACGCTGTGGCAGAGGCTTCGCTCGAAATCCTCTTCTTACGACGTCCTGAGCATGGGCGACCGTGCACTGTCAGTGGGCATCGTGCCCGGGCTTGGCGGGCGCATCCTCATCATGCAGTCCGAGGGCGGCCCCAACCTCCTGTCCCTGGGGGCACCCGAAGATCCCGCCTACCCGGCGACAGGTGGCTATGGTGAGTCCTGGCAAGGCGGTCTGCACGGGCCCGGCTGGTCCGACCCCTTCGAGTCCAGCCCGGTCCAAGAGACGGACGACTCGTGGTCCGTGGAGATGACCCACGATCTGGCGGACGGTGTCAAGCTAACCCGTACTGTCATGGTCCCCAAGGGCAAGGGCTACTGCGAGATTCTCTCGTGCGTGAGCAATGGGCGCGAGGATCAGCAACCGGGAGACCTGCGCGCATGTTTCGGCCTGGACCTGGGCGATGTCGACCAGGTCACCGCGATCCTGCCGGCCATGGGTGAGGAAGGCGTCATCAGCCTGTCGCTGACGCAGGACGAGGCCAAGCGGCAACTTTCCTTCACCCCCGAGCAGATCGGGGGCGGCGTGAAGTTCGTAAACCACGCCGCGGGCAAGGGAGTTGAGATCATCCCCTCCGCGCCGCAGATCGAGCGGGTCTGGGTGCGCGTGGATGCCCGTCGAGACGTGATCACCTTCGAGGTGAAGACAAGAGCCACCGTGGCCCCCGGCGAGAAGGCCTGCCTGCGCCAGTGGGTGCGGCCCCTGCGCAATGTGGCGTCCTTCGCCAGAGCCGTTCACAGTGGTGCGGAGACTCACAGCGCACGCAGACTGGTTGCCCAGGATGACGAGATTACCCTGGGCAACTACGGCAACTGGGGATGGATTGAGCAGGTTGAGGGCGCATCGGACGGCTACGCCATCCGCCTGAACAATAACCACATCGAGTGGTGCTGCCAGTGGCGCTACAATCACCAGGAGCTGGAGCCGGAAACGAAGTACGATGTGTTCGCGCGGATCAAGGTCGGGAAGAAAGGTGACGGCGGCAACGCCTTCTGGGCAGGCATCTACGACACCCTCACGGGCGCGGACCTGGGTACCTTACAGCCCTCGATGACCGCCATCCCCGACAGCGATTGGCGCATCTACAAGCTCGGAACCATCACGCCGGGCCCCGGCCATTACGTCTGGATGGGCCCGCAGAACAACCCCGACAACCAGGACGGTCTGTGGCTGGACTACTTTGAACTGAAGGCTGCCGAGTAAGCCGGATCGATCCCGTCAGCCTCCATCAGGCGCATCGCAAGGTCTGCAGCCCGCGCCCGGATCGAATCACAGTCCGCGGGCTGCAGGCCCGGATGCAAGACGCGCGCGCAAATGTGCCGGCTCTGGGGCCGTCATCAGCTTCGCTCGGGGACTGAGAAGTCTGGGTGACACTGCGTGCCATTGGGCCGGATCGCGCCCAGCCGCTGGTCGAGAGAGCGTAGAAGATCCGGTCATGCAGCGCGGCCTCATCTGACGCGGCCCGCGCCGCAAGCAGCAAAGCAAGCCCTGCCCGACCAGCCGGACGCTCGCCCGACCATGGATGGCCCGCGCTCAGGCCCTGGCAGTCGGCAGTGAGCCCCTGGGCTGTGACTCCTCCTTTGAAGGAGAAGCCCCGTTGACGGTGAATTATATATGAACACTGCCGCAACCCCGCGGGGAGACACTCCCCGTGCTCGTGGAGACTTGCCAATGTCCGGTGGCCGACTCGCCCCGGTGAAAGAGTACCTGCCCAAAGGAGAGGCCCGGGGACGAGTGCTCGTGGTCTCCGACCACAGGCCCCTGAATCTCGGCCATGCAGCGGTTCTGTGCGCCCATGGTTACGCTGTCTATACCGCGGTAACCTGCACGGACGTGCGCCGGATTTTCGAAACCTACCAGCCCGGAGACGTCGACTTGATTGTGTTCGCCTCGCTGGTCCACGGATGGCATCACATGGAAGGCGAGCGTCGTCCCGGCGGCATCCCGGAAACGACGGATGCCGAGTGGCAGACGAGGAATATGCGAGCGATCATCGACCTGGTCTCCCAGCGGCAGGAGCGGGTGCCGGAAGTGGTTATCGCCGCGGAACTGATTGACTACGGCTGGTACAGCATCACCGCCGAAGCCCTGGAGAGCGCGGGGATCCGGTACCACACCTACTCCGCCAAGGATCCTCGCGCAATCCTTGCGTTGCTAGGATAACCTGTTTGCCTGCCCCAAAGAGCACGGCGATGCCCTCGTCGTTGCACTCACGCGCAGGATGATCGTGCCCCCGTCTCCAGCGCGGAAAGGGCGTCGGATCAACCGGTACGAGATCTGGGAGCTCGGAGGAAGGAGATGTCAGGCAGAGCCCCAAGAAACCAGCGTGGGGGGGCCGCGGACAGTACCGCGCTGCAGGGGGACCGGCTTCTTTGCTCGGCATTCCACCATTCGCCCATCCCCTCGTGCATCCTGTCTTTCACGGGTGTTCTGATCACGGCCAACCGCGCCCTGTGCGACATGCTGGGTTGGCCGCCGTCTGACCTTCTCGCCCGGGATATTTCATCGCTAACCCACCCCGAAGACAGAGAGCCTCAGCTGCAACTTTTCAACGCACTGGCCGCGGGTACGTGCCGGACCGCCCGACTCAAGGCTCGGTATATCCATAGTACGGGGGTGGCCGTGGTGGCGGACGTTGTCCTTTCCGCTGTTCCCGGCCAGGATGGAGACCCTGCGGCCATCAGCGCCCAGTTCCTGGTGGATTCCGGAGCTCAGAGGGCCGTTCTGCCCAGGCTCTCACACTTGGACGACGCTGCATCGGACATTTTGCGATCAATGGACGAGGTGGCAATGCTTCTATCACCGGACCTCGTCATTCTCGCCGCAAGCCCCGGCCTTGCTGCAAGCCTGGGCAAGCCGGTGTCGGAGCTTGTCGGCACGCCAGCGCTATCGCATCTACCCGCTGACCTCGCCCGGAGTCGGGCAGCTCACCTTGAACAGGTTCTGGACACTGCAAAGGCTGCATCTTTCGAGGACTGCAACGGCGGACGCGTCTTTGCCAACACCGTGTATCCCGTCATCGACTCCAGCGGGAACGTCTGTCGCCTGGTCGCTTTCTGCCGGGATGTCACACGGGAGCGTGAGGTGGAGCGCGAAGCGCGCGAACGCGCTGCGATCCTCGACTCGATACTGAAAGCATCCCCCGTCGGCATGCTTCTGTCCCGCAACCGTATGCCGGTCTGGGTGAACGATGCGATGTCAGTGCTGACAGGCAGGTCCGTGGAGGAACACCTGCGCCTCGGGCCACGCTCGCTCTACGCGACCGAAGCGGAATACGAGCGGGTGGGGCAGGCGCTCTATGGAGACAACCCAGGCCTGGACGTGCGCGAGACACAGACCACCTGGGTCCGTGGAGACGGCTCGGTGATTCAGGTTCAGCTGCGGGCACGACCCTTGAGCGTGGAAACCGGTGACGAATCGTATATTGTCACCGCTTGGGACATTACTGACCGCTTGCGTTATGAGCAGGAGTTGCAGGCCAGCCTGGAACTGTACCGCGGCCTTTATCACGCAGTCCCCGGCGGCATCATCGTTTTTGACGCGGACGAGAACATCATCGACGCCAACGATCACGCGCTGGAGATCCTCGGGCTACAGCGCGGGGAGAACGGCAGGCGCGTGCCACCGGGCAGACAGTGGCGAGCGGTGCGGGAAGATGGTACGCCGTTCCCGGAGCAGCATTGGCCTGTCACTGCTACTCTGCGAACCGGTCGAAGGGTCACAGGTGCGGTCGTAGGGCTCTACCCGGCAGGCAGCGACGAGTGCGTCTGGCTTCTGGTCAACTGCGAGCCCAGACTGGACCCGTCTACCGGTAAGGTCGAGGGCGCCGTGGTGACATTGGTGGACATCACCCAGCGCAAACGCTCGGAGGCCGCTCTGCGGGAGAGCGAAGAGCGTTTCCGCCAGGCTTTCGAGAACGCTCCGGTTGGCGTCTGCCTGACCTCGGTGGATGGGACATTGCTCAGAGCGAATCGGGCATTCCGCGAAATGCTGGGATACGCGGGGAATGAGCTGGTGGGGGTAAATGTTGCGGCCCTCACCCACCCGGGCGATGTTTCCACAACGCGGGACTGGATCGGCAGCATACCTGAGTCGGGCCCATGGACAGTGCAGGTTGAGAAGCGGTACGTACACCGCGACGGGCATCCGGTCTATGCCAGAATCAACACGTCGCTTCTGAGGGATGCCGAGGGCCGTCCGCTGCACTTCATCACCCACGTCGTGGACACCACCGAAGCGAGACGTGCTGCTCTGGAACTGGATCAGAGCGAGACGCGGTTCCGGGAGATAACGGATCTGCTCCCCGACATGGTATTCGAACTCGATCCGGACCTGCGCATCACCTACATCAACAAGGCCGCCACGGACACGCTCTGGTACACGCAGGTGGATCTCGACGCGGGTCTTTCGGTGCGAGATGTAATGGATGAGGTTACCCTGCAGCGAGCAACCGAGGGCCTTGCCGACGCATCCGCCCGCGGGCGATCCCTCGTCGGCCTGTTTGAACTGCGACGCAAGGACGGCTGCTTGATCCCCACGGAAATCAATGCCATGCCCGTCACAGGACCGGACGGAGTCTTAGTGGGGTACCGCGGGGTAGCACGCGATATCCGCGAGAGACAGAAAGCTGAAGATGCCCAGCGGCTGGCCGCCGTCGGGCAACTGTCGGCGGGAGTGGCCCACGAGTTCAACAACCTCATGGCCTGCCTGATGCTCCAGGCGGAGCTTACCGCTGAAAACCCATGCGAAGAACGGTACCGGAAGCTGACCCAAATAGCGCTCAATGTCGCCAACCATGGAGGGGATATCTGCAGGAACCTCACCGCCTTCGCAAGGCCGGCGTCCCCTCACCGGCAACCCATACATATTGAGGAGGCCATAGAAGCCGGCCTGGCACTTGCCGCACAGCAGATCCAGACGTGTGAAGTCACCATTCGGCGCGACTTCCAGTCCGCCAACCGGCGAGTGTACGCGGACGCGGGGCAGATGGAGCAGGTAATGCTCAATCTCTTCGTCAACGCCTGTCACGCCATGCCGTCCGGTGGGGAGCTGACCGTGACCACCCGGTACGTGCCTAGCCCCGCCGGCGACGGAAATGTGGTCATCGCGGTGACCGACACGGGGACGGGCATTTCGCAAGAAGACTTGCCACGGGTCTTCGAGCCTTTCTTCACCACCAAGACGCGCCTGGGGGAGCCGGGCGTCTCAGGTAGCGGCCTGGGGCTCTCCGTCTCTCACGGGATTATCAAGGCTCACGGTGGAGAGATCCGGGTACGCAGCCAGCTCGGGGTCGGCACAACCTTCGAACTCGTGCTTCCCGTCCATCCCGCTGACTATCCGGCGGACACCCGATCCGGCCCCGAGTCAGCGCGGACAGTCCCTGCGCCGGCCGCCAGGTCCTCCCGGATCCTTGTTGCGGAAGACGGCACTGAACTGTCCAATCTCATCTACTCGATCCTTACCGATTTCGGCCACGAAGCCCATTGTTTCGCAACCACCGGAGAGATCATCTCAGCGCTCCACAGGGACACCTATGACCTTGTGATCACCGACATGCTTATGCCCGGCGGCGGCGGCGAGGAGATACTCACCTGCTTGAGCGCCCGGGAACCCCGACCGCCAGCGCTGGTCATCACTGGCGTCATGGACCTGGCATTGGAGCGAAGAGCCCTCGAACTTGGCGCGGAACGGGTCCTGCACAAGCCGTTCTCCTGCATGGCGCTGATCTGCGCGGTGGATGATCTCCTGTCCAGGGAGCAGGACCCAAAGGCCACATAGCGCCCGGGCCGATGCCCGACCCGGCCGGAATCCCCGGACGCGCGTCAGTTCACGGGGAAGAACTCCACCTTGTCGATACGAAGGTTCCGGTCCTCCGGCGGCGCCCATTCGTCATTAGTGAAAACCAGTCGCAGCTCGAAAACCCCCTCTGGCAGCTCGACGGGCAGTGAGTAGCTCCGCCAGCTTTCGCTTTTCAACTCAAACTCGCCGGCCGCTTCCCCGCCGATCTCCACGCGAATGATTGGGTAGATACCCTTGACCGGAGTTCCACTTGCCGTCAACCGCAACTGGTACCGTCCTGCTTGCGCGCAACGGACCGTCTTGGCGATCCAGCCCGATGAGCCCATGTACGCGGCCCCGGCCTCGCGTCGGAACCAGGATATTCCCGGCTGAGGCTCGAAAGTCTCCGCTTCGAACACTGTGGCGCCGGCCTGCTCGAACCGCGCGCCCAGTCCCGTCAACAGGCCCGAGATGTAGCGCGAGGCCTTGCGGCTCTCACGCTCAGTCTTCGCCCAGTTGATGTTATCCACGACCACTCTCCCGCCACCGCGCTCAATCACGGCCAGTGCACCCGGATTGGTGAGGATCGAGACGCCTTCGGACCCGTCATCAGCCGCAACCTTGAGGGCTTCCACAATCAGGTTGCGGTCCTCCGTGGCACTGTTGTAGTCATTCGTGAAACGGATCACTGCCCGATGTGTGCCGGCGGCCAGCTCGCCCGACACGGTATATGTGCGCATCCCACTGTCCTGGCAGGAGAATGCGCCCAGCACGCGCCCGTCAACACTCACGGTCCCTGTAGGATACACGCCCAGGGCCGGCGATCCACCGGCCACGACCCCGAGTATGTAGGCGCCGTCCGCAGGGATCTGGATGTCGACGGACGCTGTGCTCGACCCACTCGGGATGATCGCCTGACCATTGCGGATCGCGGTGTACGGTCCCTCCACCGTCATGGTCTCCGCCGGGTACTCGGTGGCCTGCTTGCCCTCCAGGGTCTTCGCAAACACGAAATCGGCCATGTCATCGGCCAGCGGCCGCGTCGCCCACGAGTGCGCGGCCCGGGATTCCCCAAGCCAGTAAAGGTCCTCGTTGGCGAGGAAGCTGGAAAGCGCATGGGCTCCCGGCTGCCTGACGACCCCGCCGCGATGGGGTACCAGCGCCAGGTCAGGGCTCCCCAGAAGTTCCGGGAGCAGCGCATCATCCGGCGCGACACCGTGAAGCAGTACGGTCCCGCCTCTCGCCAGCAATTCCCCGATCTTTTCCCGGCATGCTTCGAGCGCCTCCAGCGGCGGGCAGGCCACTAGCAGGTCCACGGCCGCCCAGTCAGCTTCTCCGGGTGCCTGAGTGATGTCTGCGTACTGCAGTCCGAGGCCATCGAGGTACTCGCGCATTTCCGCATCCGGCGCGAACAGGGCCGTGCGGCTCGCGGGTGCGGGCTTCACGGCGAGGTAGTCGAGGGCGTTCTGGAGAATCAGCCCGGCCGCGGGTTCCACGTCCAGACGCTCTACGAGCCGAAGCTGGCTCAGCACCAGTGCGCCGTCACCCAAGAAATACTCGCACAAGGGCGCATACGCAATGCCCTGCCGGCTGCCGGACACCACGACCGCCCGGGCCGCGCCGCCCTCCGGACGGGCAGGCTCAGCGAGACTCACATAGTTGTCTGGACGCCACCATTTCAGGTCATTGGGTTTCACGCCCCTAAGCAGGGGGTGTTCAGGCACCTGTGGGAAGGTCATGGTCGAGACCCTTTCCGTGGTTAGCGCGGGAAGGACCCCTTGCGTGTAGCCGGGCTGTTCGAGCACCAGCGCTTTGCCGCCGGCGCGCACGAAGTCGGTCAGCCCCCTTGCCCCGGTCTCCAGGCCGATAACCGGCTCCTGCTCAGTCATGCCACTGAGCGCCCCGGCTCCCACGACCACCGCCTGCAGACCGTCCGGGATCGCGTCCAGGTCGGCCACCGGGGGAAGGTTCACCCCATATTTCTCCAAAGCCGCAGCCGTCTTGCCGCCGGGGTCAAACAACCCGGCGCGCGTTCCCTCCGGCGCCGTAAGCCTGAGCGGCGGGAATACCGACACCGGGTGGCTATCCTCGAAGACCGTCTCTCCTCCCCGCGATATGCGCACTCGCAGGGTCATCTCTGTGCGCGTGTCCACAGTGGGCAGATTCACTGAAAGCCGGACCTCGCGCCGCTCGCCCGGCTTCATCTGCAGCGTCATCTCGCCACACACTGTCTCCTGCTCACCGTCCACCAACGCCCAGTTCAGGGCAAGTTCTGAGTCGCTGAGCACGTCGTTGTATACGTCCGCAGTGCGGGTGATTTGCTCGCCGGAGTAGAAATTGTGGTCGTACTCGCGGATGTACGCCGCAATGTGCTGCATGGCGTACTTCTGCGCCGCGTACATGGCATTGGTGTCTTCGTTGAGCGGACCACCTTCCACCATGGTCCACGGCGAGATCCCGCCCACTTCATAGTAGCGATACGCCTGGATCGCCATCCGCCATGAATCGCCCTTGGCCTTGACCCGGTAGCGGTCGTAGTCGAGATAGGCGTCATCTCCGTAGAAGACCGTGTGCCAGGATGGGTCGGAGGAGGGGACCCAGAGGAACTCACCCACATACACCGGCTTGCTCCGATCCCACAGCCAGGGATCCTCACCGTTGGTGAACATCCAGCTGATACTCTTCGGGGTGTCCATCCAGTAGGCGGTGTTGGGCCAGTCGGTGTGCTCAGGATACTCATGCGGGTAGTGAATACCGATGACGTCCGCCACGCCGCCCGGATCGCCGTCGGATTCGTAGAAGATGGGCCGCGTCGGATCCCACTGCTTCATGAGCTCACCCAGCCGCACAAGCTGCGCTTTGGCCGGCGACTTGTCGTTGATCCGGGAGCCATAGAACTCATTCTCCAGGCTGTACATGACCACTGAGGGCTTGTTCTTGTCCCGATCCACCATGGCCTTGAGATGCGTGGCGTAGTTGTCCCAGAACCGCTGGTCATCCAGGCGGTAGACCTCGTCGTCGTTCCATACAGCGCCTTCCGGTATCATCATCAGGCCCATTTCATCCGCAGTCTCATACCAGATCTCGGACCAAGGCTGTGTGTGAGTGCGGAAGATCACGCAGTTGGCATTCTTGATCTGTCGGATGCGCTCCTGGATGTACTCCTTCGGCCTCGACAACTCCGGCCACCACGAAGTCGCCAGCAGGTTCACACGCTTGCCGTTGAGGATGAAGTGGCTGCCTTCCACCCAGAACTCCCGGAAGCCGAAGCGGGTGCGCAGGTCATCCACCACCGCGTCGTCCTGAGTCATCACCGTCCGCAGGAAGTACAGATAGGGGTCCTCATGCGACCAGAACCGGGGTTCGGGCCAGGGCGCTTCGAGAACGGCCGTCGCTTCGCCCTGAGCGGGTACAGTAACAGCCTGAGCGGGCAACTCCAGCGCCTGTTGCCCAGCGTCCTCCACACTCGCCCCCAGCTGCAGGTTGGCCTCGCGATCAGTGAGATTTGCCAGCGTATACTCGACCCGCAGCCGCATGTTCCGCACCGAAGGCTTGATGAAGAGGTCCTTCACATACACCGCCGGGTGCGCGCGAAGCTCCACGTCATCCCATGGGCCGAAGTTGCTCACCAGGCCCCCGATGGGTGCGAGCACCCGGTCGCGGGGCAGATCACGCGGGTCTGTCGGGCGCGTCTGCATCACAGAGAAATCGACATCATTGGCGCTGAACACTCCAGTCCAATCGTGGCAGGCAAGGTCCAGGCGGTTGGTCTCCCCCACTCTCGCAGCGGCAGTGATATCCACGTCGAAGGGGTCGTACCCTCCGAAATGCCCGCCGACTTCCTGCCCGTTGATGTACACAGTGCTGTTGAACTTCACGCCCCCGAAGTGAACCGTGAGGCGCCGCCCGGTCATGGACTGCGGGACCGTGAACTCACGGCGGAACCATGCCCGCTGGTAGTCCACCCCACTGATGGTTCCCGGGACCTCGATCGGCAACCAACCCTCCTCCGGCGGGGTGGTGAGTTCCGCAACCCGCACATACTGCCAAGCGCCGTTCAGGCTTATCTCCTGCCGGGGCTGACACCAGGCTATGCCGGACGCGATGATCATCATAAGGAACAGACAGTTGCGAAGCGCCATCGTGGATCACTCCAGTCGTCTCCCGCAGCTGGGTCTCGTCCTAACCAGATTCGCCGCCACGAACGCGAATGCCTGCCAGTTTCGCGGCAGGTGCATGCAGCGCCGACGAAGCGAACTATCGGGTCCCTTCGTCATTCCTCGCAGGCGGCACTCCATGAGAAGGCCCCGGCGCTGCCTACAGTCTGGCCGGCCCTGATCCCCGCTACCAACGCAGTGTGAGAGCCATCCCCGCGCAAGATGGACGTGACCCGAAACGGGGAGGCGATCCCGGTGAGCCGCCGGCTTCCGGCGCCTGGTACCCCATAGCTGTTTCGTAACGTTACGGTGGCGGCTTGCAACTGGACACCAACGCCCAGACGGTGATCGCCCGCGGCGGCGGTCTTCTCAGCAGGTTCGGCACGGGTGATTACCTGCCCACCAACCGGTCTTGCATTGCGCAGCACGGCTACGGGAACGCCACACAATTCTCACCGGGGAGCCCGGTGAAATCGGGGGGATTGCCGGGATTGACCAGGGCTTTCCAGACTGCGAGGCCGTCGCAGCGAGAAGACCGCGGCCGAGGTCGCCGTCATCTACCGCGTGGTAATCAAGCCCGGTGTACGCGAGGACTCCCACAACGTTCACGCCCGGATCGAGGATAGGGACGTGCGCCGGGAGGACTCCAGGACCATGTGATCGCCGACCATCGTCAGCGATGCCGGAGTGCGCTGGACCGGTGCGCCCGAGAAACGGTCCAACTTCCTGAAGCCCGCCGGCCCGAAGGGTGAACTCTCCCCCGCCGAGCGTGGTCAGTCCAAGTGCGCCCTGGTCATACCCGAAGACCCGGGGGCATCGTGCGGAGGGGCACGAGCGCTGGCACTGGCTCACCTGCTGCCCGGCGCAAGCCGGTACACGCGGATGGTCGGCCCGATTCTTTGCCCGCCTCGCGGCTCAAAGGAGTTGAGCAGCCGTATTCCGCGCTCTGTTTCGCCTCGCGCGACGCGCTCCAGAATGATGTAGAAGCGGCGGAACTCGGGGAACGCCGCGGTGCGTGGGTCGTACCGAGGGAGTTCGTCAGCGCTCTGGTGCTCCAGGTACATATCGTAGACCGTGGACGAAGTCACGATGTACTGCGCGCCCTGCTCGCGAACATGATCCAGAGAAAGCGTCCGGCTGGCCTCGCGACGGGCATACTCGCTGCGTTTGAGCCGGGCGATCGCCGGCCCGGGCCAGCTCTCCGGGAAAACGGGTTCGGGAAGTGTCTGTCTCAAGGGCAAGAGCCTGTAGACCGGCTTGCCCTTCAAGATACGGCTGACGGTTTCCCTGTGTTGCGTCGGTATCTCCCCGCGGGACAGATAATCCTCCACACGCTCCATTGGAAGCAGCGCCGGGTAGCCCTCGGGCGAAGTCGGACCGGCGATGACTGCACCCGGGGGGATATTCGCCTCGATCCACGCCCGAGAGAGTTCGCGCGTGTCGGGCAGGAGGAGAGAAAGGGAGTCGCGACCGTACACCACAACAGTCCACAGGACCAGGCCCGCGACTGCAACCGCCGCTGCGCGAGCAAA
This sequence comes from Armatimonadota bacterium, assembly GCA_013314775.1. NCBI lineage: Bacteria > Bacillati > Armatimonadota > Armatimonadota bacterium. Next base: position 1,063,049 of record JABUFB010000008.1, read on the forward strand.
GATGGGCCTGTGAGTTCGCAGATGTCGGAGGCCGACCACGACGGCGTCGGCGGCCATTACCGCCAGAGCCGGGTACAAGAACAGGTAAAAGCGCATGTGGACCATGCGCCAGCGACCGATGTAGGCCAGCGCGAGGAGCACTCCGACGACCATGAGCAGTCGGGCCGGTGTGCGGCGAAAGATGCACCCGATGAGACCCACCCCGAACAGGAGGGCAATGCCGTGCTCCGAGCGCAGGCACACGCCCAGATGCGACAGCCAGGGGATGAAGCTGGCCGGATCCACCGCACCCGAATAGGCCAGCAGCTTGTAGTCGCGCTCGTATACCAGCACGGAATGCAAGAACTTGTGGGGTTCCAGCAGCACCTGGAATGAGGTGACACTGAAGGCGGCGACGCCAAGCAAGAGCGCCTGGAGCAGATAGGACCACCGGGCTTGCGGGCTACGCTCGCCAGGACGGAGGCGATGCCACAGGTGTACCCCGACTCCCAGCACCCCCAGCATTCCCGCATTGTACTTCGCGGCCGTGGCAAGGCCGGTGAACAACCCCGCCAGCAGGTAGTTCCGCCGCGAGGGGTTGTCTGCCGCGTTTGCCAGAAACACCCACGCCAGAGCCGCCAGCGTCGTCATCGTGGCGTCCGGCACCGCTTCGTGACAGTAGTCATTGAACGTCGGGGTCAGGGCCAGCAGAGTCGCCGCAAGCAGCCCCACGGTGCGGTCGGCCACACTTCGCCCAAGCCAGTATGTGGCCACGATAGCCGCCAATCCCACCACCAGGCTGAGACCGTTGGCAACCGGCATGAATACGCGCCAGTCGATGAGGTTCGCGTACAACTCAGGCCACGTCCAGGCGCCCGAAGCCACCTGCAACGCGCAAAAGGCCACGACGGTCGCCGCCAGGAGGTTCGCCTGCAGCATTGGGTAGGCGACGAACTTTGAGTTTAGAGCCGTGTCGCGCAAGTAGTGCAGGACATTGTCAACGACCCATGGCCCTGCGTGCCACGTGGGGTTCGCAAAACCCGGCAGCGTCAGGGCCGTCGCGATGAACATGACAGCCCCGAGCACCCAGACATCACGGTTACGGGCAATGGCCGCGCGGCTGGCGCTCATGGGTGCATCTCATCCCCTCCGATGCGCGGGAAGTCCGCACGCCTCAGCGAAGGTGCAAGTTGCCACACGATGAGCGCCAAGACAGGCGCCAGTACGGGGTGATATATGCGGGTCTCTGCGATGTATGCGAAGGGGACCGCCAGTACGAGCAGAGGCAGGACGGTGCTGGCGCATAACCTCAGCAATCGCGGGGCCGAGTTCAGGCGCCACAGTGCAATGGGCCACAGGCCCCCGGCAACCAGCAGCAGATTCCTGCGATACCCCGGGGTGCGGATGAGGGCCCAGGGATGACGGAACAGGGAATGGAGATTGAGGGCCAGCTGATTCGGATGGCCCCAGGACTTCCCGTAGTATTGCCCCAGTGCCGCGAGAATGCCCAGTGCCAGGGCGGCCCCCGCGACTGCGGTGACCACGGCCACCCGCCTGTCTCCCCGGGCCCACTGCACCAGAACCCAGGGCCACAGCAGGAGCGCGCCAGTCTCCTTATTGAGCACCGCTAGAGCAAGCAGGGCAAGCATCGCTGTCAGATCCCCAGGCCGCCGCAACAGCAGGACGTATCCCCCGGTGCACAGCGCCAGTTCCGCGAATTCGCTGCAGTACCAGTAATGGAAGGTCGAGGGCAGCACCGCGGCGGCCGCGAACAGCCCCAGAAATGCCCCGTCCCGGATGAACCAGACACCAAACCACAGCCACAGGACCCACAGCGCGGCGACAAGCGAAACGAATTGCATGATGTGGGCGCAAGTGGAGATGGAGATACCAGTGGCGATGCTGAGGGCCAGCGCCAGCAGGGGAACAAGCAGGCGGAACTGGAAGGTGGAGGACAGGTTCCCCTGGAGAATCCGCTCCACCTCGCCGCCCGGATTGGGTTCGACGAGATGGATGTAGGAACCGTAGAGGACCACGGACAGAGCAAATATGGTGACGCCGGTGACCAGCGCCTCGACCCTGAAGACCCGACGGAGGGCGAACCAAACCACACCAACCAGGGCCGCCGCCGCCAGCGATCGCGCAAGGTTGAGCACGTCCTGATAGTCCATGCTCGTCCGTCCGCTCTCGGCGCTATTGCTCCAGAATCGACAGCTCAGCGAAACTGGCCAGGCACGCCAGGATGTCTTCGCGCGCTTCGGCCTCGGAGACCTCATAGAGGGCGACGGCTTCGGCGACGATGTCCTCCACGTCGTGCTCACCGTCGCAGCGGTCCCACACGAAGCGCGCTGTCTCGTTGAGCACATGGACGGCCTTGCCACTCGCGTCGTAGATCATCCACTCATCGGCTACCTGGCGTCCCAGCAGGTCCTTGCGACGAACTGGCTTGTCCATTATGGCCTCCGATCTTCGTCGGTCGCGGGACGCGCCGATGGCAGTATCCCCAGTCGCCACGCCCTGTGTACTACACGCAACGGGTAGCCGAAGCGCGGCCAGAGCGCCGCCTCCACGCGCGAGAGCAGGGCCACGAGACGCGAGATGGGCGGGCGCCAGTGGATGGGTGTGGTCAGGCGCCCCTCGCGCACGATTCCTGTGACGCGGCCGACAATGCTCTCCGGTGGCGAAGTCTCGTCCGAGTGGAAGCAGCGGTCACCTTTGGTGACGACAGACCCGTCCTCCATCCGGGCGACGACCCGGTGGGCGACGAACTCACCTTTCAGCCGCACCAGGGCTACGTCGCCGATCCGCAATGCACCTGGGGAAGGGTCCACCAAGCACTCACAGCTTCCAGCGAGACAGCCTCCCATGCTTGCGCCCTCCACCCGCAACAGGAAGGGTTCGCCACTCCGGGCATGGATGGCGACCAATGCGGAGGCATACTCACTACGCGGGTCCGAACTGTCAACGTCGTCTTGAGCCATGTGACGCACACCCGGTGTATTCCAGCAGTAAGCGCGCGGTCTCCATGGGCGGTCCGGCCACCAGATTGGCGCATTCGATGCCGTCCAGGATCGCACCCCACCGCCATATGAGCGCCAGGGCGTCGCGCCCGGTGGCGAAGCAGTCTGCTTCGACCAGGTGTCCCGCCATCATCCCCGCTTTGGCGGGAGAGAAAGACGGCATGGGCCCGAAATCCACGATACGCACGACGTGCGTGAGCCGGGTCTCGCTCCCCAGGGCGTCCCCGCGAACGTCCTCGGGATGAACATAGTAGCGCGTCTCCCCGCGCAGATCAACGATTGTGGACCTGGGCAGCGATGCAAATTCCGGCTCGGCTTCCAGGGTGCCCTTCCGCAGGCGAGTCGCCCTGGCGAAGGGCAGTATAATGCCGAGGTCGAGATCAACCGCGCTCAGGTCGTCAGACATGAACTGCATGCCCGCGATGGTCGCGGCAACGCTCAGCGTGGTCTTCCCACCCTTCGTCGGGGCCAGGATGAGCACGCCGACTGCATCGCGAACCACGGCGCCGGCATGCACCAGTCGGACAGAAGGCTGCTCGCGAAGCAGGTGGTCCAGTACACGCCTCTGGAAATGGATTGCGAGCAGTTCCAGGGCCGTCTCATCGTTCAGGTCAGCCCCCGGGTCTTCGGCTCCGAAGGTGCCCGCGTCCACAACCGTCTCGGCATCGACCCGGGTGAGATGGAACAGGGAACCGTTGTCGGGTGAACGGCTGGCCAGATACCCGGCGCGCGGCGTCCAGAACGCCGCCTCGATCCCCTCGGCGGGGCGGTAATGGCACAGAAACTGGATTCGCTGCCCGGTCTGGTCTGGCGCGAAAATGCGACTTGCGTAGGTGTCTCTGAGTATTTGATGGATGCGAGGGGAATTTGTGGCAAGGATGATTTGCCGCCCAAGAAGCGTCAAAGCGAGCTGATGCGGGCAGTCTTCCAGCGGAGGGCGTTCCATGGTTAAAGGGACAGATCGGGTTGGGGTGGGCGCAATCACGATACCACGAAACCGCGCGCAGCGGACAAGCGGCATTCGCGGCCGGTCAGGAATCAGGAAGAATGGGCGCGGCCCGCGCATTTGCCTGCACGGGCCGCACACGTTACCCCAGCAACGACACTGGGAAACACGAACTGCTTACTATTGGTCGAGGTGGCCGTCTTCGTGGGTCTGTGCCTTGGCCGCGAGCTTAGCGAGAAGCTCCTTCTCTTTGTAGGACTTTACCACCGGCTTGCTCCACTTCATCACGGTTTCTCCCTTTTTCCCAAGGTACTGGCCCAACCGCGCAAACTACATACTACCATTGTAGCCATTGGACGACGCCGGGTCAAGCTGAATCTGCCTGTTTCTCGGGCACAGGCGACTGACTCCGGAAGGGAAGCCAGACCGCACCCCCTGCCTGCGCAACCATGGCGCCGTCTCGGAAGACCTCCAGGCGCCCGTCGCGCAGACGCAAGAGGTCCGAAACCATTAGCTCTCCGGTGTGATAGGCCGCTTCGGAGACACGCAGACAGTCTCCTGTCCGCCTTTCTCGCCAGGCGACCACGTATGGAAGGGCATGCGCAACATCCGTCTCGAGACATGTCAGGGTCTCCCGAGCAAGTTCGGGCGCATGCTTCTCAAGAGCTGAAAGCGTGCCGGTCGCGACGGCAAGGGATCCCTCGCAGTCCCAGCGACATGGGAAGTGGCTGATCAGTGCGTAGCCGAAATGCCGGCAAGCATAGTTGATCAAAGGATCATAACGTCCCGACGGGGGCCAGCCAACGGCAGCCACAAGGTCCGCCCCATCGGGCAGGTGCCGTCGCTCAGTGCAGTCGAGGAAAAAGCTTACGCAGCAGTCGGGATACCCTAGAAGGCGCCCAAATCGCACGGGATCTGCGCCGTCAAACAAGCGAGCCAGGTGCACAGCCACCGGTTCAGCGCCGATGTACGCATGCACCGAGGACGCGGCAGTCGTCTCGTCATCGCGGGCCAGACGGTGCCCGTGTACTGTCCCAGCCACAGGCGCCTGGGGTATTACACGGTACTCCGAGACCCCGCCGGTCAGCCCCAGCGCCTGCACGAGGTCCATGAGATCCGCCACACACCCTTGGTGCAGGAGAACGCGCATGACTGGTTTGGCGCCCTCCAGGACGGCGAGGAGTTCGGTCAGACCTCGCCGGCCCAGCAAGGCCCGCGCTACCCCCAGTTGCTCCTCGGTCATTTCCTGTCACCCTCACGGCCGGGACGCTGCGCAGCTGCTGCAAGGGCCGCGTCAACCTTGCGAGCGAGCCGAGTGAACACGTCCTTGTAGGCCTCGCAAAGGTAGTCCACACCACCTGGGCAACCGCTGGCCTGAATGCGGTGGTAGGTGCAACCGCCGTGGCAGTAGTCCCACCAATCACACTCGCCGCAGGCCGCATCGCCGTCGGCCCGAGCCCGCCAGAAGGCCTCGGCAACCGGCGAATTCAGGATGTCCACGAGATCGTCGCTGAGAATATTCCCAAAATGAAACCGAGGCTCCAGACTCATCTCGCAGCATGGCGATACGGTCCCGTCGGGCTCGAAGCCGGGAAAGTTGGCGCACGACCCACCCAGGGCACAAGTCTGGGGTGAGTACCCCAACAGGGCTCGCATGACGTCATCGATGATGCCGATTTGCGCGCCACCGCCGTCGCATGCCCACGCGTCGAAGAGGTCTTCGATGTACTGGCCGAAGCACGAAACGGTCTCGGGCGCGCGGCACGGGTTCGCGCGCCACTTTCGGATTCCGAGCCGGGTCATCAGCCTGAAGAGATCACCGGGAGCCGCAGCCGGCGGGCATGTGACCACGGCAATCGCTGACACCTGGACGCCTTCCTCCTGCACTGCGGCGATGCCCTCCAGCAATCGCGCTATCGAGCCGCGTCCAGCGGAGTCCACGCGATTGGCATCATGCACTTCCGGCGGGCCATCGATGCTGACTCCCACCCGGAACCCATTCTCCGCGAAGAACCGGCCCCACTCGCGGTTCAGCAGCGTCCCGTTGCTTTGTACGGAATTGCTGATCTGCTGCCCGGGCCTGCGGTACTTCGTTTGCAGCGCCACCGCGAGACGGAAGAAATCGATACCCGCCAGAAGGGGTTCGCCGCCATGAAAGGAGAAGCTGGCCTTGCCGGGGGAAAGAGCCATGACCTGGGAGATGATGCGTTCGAGCAACTCCTCGCTCATACGTTGCACAGGCTGTTCGGGCCTGTTGAAGCAGTACTTGCAACGCAGGTTGCAGCTGTCGCCCACAGGCTTGATCAGCGCGCTCAGGCAACGCTGGTCAGGCGAATCCAGCAGGCCGGCGGTGAAGACACGGGCCAGCCGGTCAGACTGTTCCTGGATGATGCGCAGTGCAGCGCTGGCCACCGCCCGGTCAGAGGGGGAAGTCGTCTCATCCCGGGGTGCAGTGAGGGCAAACGTCCGTCTCTCGCTGGCTGTAAGCATGGCGAAGGGAACTCTGGCCGGCATTTGTGTTTTTCCTGATGCGGCACAGGCAGTATAATCGACCCTCGTTGGCCGCCGCAACGTCGCGTGGGTGGGATGTAATGGTTGATGAGGGTACTGCGCCCCCTCGAAGATCTGGTCCCTTTGGCCGAGGAGCGCCTGCTGGTCGAGGCCGTCGGGGTGGTTGCGGGCGGCCTGAGCGACCTCCCGGCCGCGAGCAGCGCGTCTGATTGGGAGAGGGTTGCCGAACTGGCGCGCGCACATCGCGTGGGCGCAGTAGTCGCGCATGCGCTGGCCCGGACAGACTGTCGCGTGCCATCCTCGGCCTCGGAGCTCCTGGGCGGTGTCGCGAGGGAGGAGTTCGCAGCGACGCTGATCTCCCGTGGCCAGCTCGGGGCCATCACGGCGGCACTCTCGGATGCCAGTGTGCCGGCCATGCTTCTCAAGGGCGCGGCGCTGGATCAGGTCGCATACCCGGCTGACCTGCCCCGCACCATGTCTGACCTCGACCTTTTGGTACCCGAAGATAGGCTGCCGGAAGCGGTCACGGTGGCTCGAAGTCTGGGCTATCGGGACCTTGAGGAGTCCGCCGATCCCCGCGATGCGTACCACGTCACGCTCGCGTGCGAGGGCCGGATCGTGGAGCTTCACTGGCGCATCACCGCGCGCGGCCCGTTCCGTTTCCCCCCCGAACGAATCTGGATGCGGAGACTGGATGCGCCTGCCGTAAGCCCGGGCGTCGTGACCCCATGCCTGGTGGACCTCTTCGTTCTCGGGGCTTTCCACTACGTGTTCCAGAACAGGTTCTATAACGGCCTGCAGTCTCTGCTGGACCTCGCGCTGCTCGCGGGACGAGCTGCAGAGCAGGAGACCGGCGAGGAACTGGTCGCCACTGCTCGTGAGACGAACTCGTCCGGAGCGGTGTACTGGGCAATGTGCATGCTGCACGACTGGTTGGGGATGGATGTGGGCGATGGCACCCGCAAGCTTCGCCCGGCCGGTTTCGTGCATAACCGGGCGGCCCAACTGCTTGAGGAGACCTTCGCGGATGCGCTGTCGCATATGGGCGGGCGCCCCGGATCGGCGACGGGGCTGGACCGGGTGCTGTGGCGCCTGGCATGCACCAGTTCGGAGAGCCCGGTTACCGCGCTATCGGCGGTTGCTACCGAAGTTTTCCGAGCACCAAGGGGCGGCGAGGGAGGTCAGCGGCTGACAACCCCGCTGAGCCGAGCTCTATTTCTGTTGCGCCCGAGTCGCTGGTGGAAGGCCTGGCGCGCCCTGCGCGGCGACAGGAGGGTTTGACTACCGGACGTCCAGCTGGTCCGCAGCGCGGGACCGGTGCCTGTGCGCGGCGGCTTCCCGCGGGGCCCCGTCCGCTGGACGACGCCGACACCCCGCGGCTATCTGCAGACCGGCCGCCGCTGATCGACTACTCCTCTCACGCCACCCCTTCGCCTTCCAATCGCCCGTAAGGCGTACCGGCCTCCCCTCGCTTGCGTGGAAGCTCCGGGTATGGCAGTTCCCGCAGAGCATGTCAGTTACTGCCCCGCCCTGGGCACAGGAAAATGGTGGCCACGATGCCCGTGAGAATACCGGACGCTACCGGGCACCCTGGGGTGCAGGCCTGACCTCGACCATGCACAACTCCCGCGCGGGCAGCGTGAAGGACGCCTGCGCCCTGGCGCCTTCGACGCGGAACGTCACGGTCTCCAGCGAATGCTCCTCGCCCGCTCTCCGAACACTCAGGCGATACTCGCCGGGACCAAGCAGATAGAACTCGGCCGCCATCGGACGCGGCGTCTCGCCGAAGTGGAACAGCTCGGCGGAGAAATGGTCCGAGCCCGCGCCTGTGACCAGCGCCGCGATCTCGCGGGGCTTCGTAAGCCAGCGGACGGCGTTCATCTGGAAGTATCCGAGCGCCCCCGGGTCGCCAGTGGCTGTGGAGTACAGAAGGTCTGGAGCCGGCTGATGCACCTCGAAGTTGGGCTCCGCAAGCTTGATCTTGCCGGTGAAGACCGCCGGGAAACGCAGCACGCGATCAGTCCAGCGCACTTCGCTGGTGTAGCGCGGGAAATTGTACGCGAAGGCCTTTGCGTTGCTTGCCAGAGCGGCTTCCAGCGGCTTGCGGTCGCCTGTCAGCAGGAACCCCTGGTACGCCGACCCGCCGCCGGCGAGAAGTCCGTCGAACTGCGGATCCCCGGTGACCGCCCGGTACTTCGCCATAGTTCCGCCGATGAACCCCATACGAGAGGCGCACCAGTTGCGCGTGCCCGGATCGCCCGCCGGCCTGCCGTTTTCCAGGTATTCCAGGCGGATGCGGGCCATGGAGCGGATCGGTTCCAGGTACTTCTCATCGTCGGTCATATGGTAGGTGAGCAGCATAGCATCCATGAAAGCCCCCATGCTGCTGGGCCACTCGTAGAGGGTCGGCTCATTGTGGTTGCGCGGATCCCACCAGTTGGGTGAGAGCCCACCGACAGTACCCTCGGGCCAGTGCAACGCCGCCGGGATGATCCCTGCCGGTTTCCCGTTCTCCTCCCGGGCCGTGGCGTCCACCCAGGTGTTCATCCAGTCTGAGAAGAGCGCCGTGAGTTGCGGGTCGCCGGTGCGCTGCCAGTACAGCAGGGCAGGCTGGATCGCCCGCACGTGGTAGGGCGTGTCGCAGGCCTTCTGCGGGTCCTCATGCACCCTGTCGACGGTGAAGTAGGTGCTCTTGAACTGCAGGAAGCCACGCTCATTGCGCCCGGTCCACAGGTCCCGCATCAGTTCCGCGAGTCGCAAGGCCCGGGCGCGCCAGATTTCATCATCCGGCGCGAGGTGCATCATCGGCAGGACCGTGTCGGTGGAATCCTCTGCCGAGTGCTCCACGTCCGTCATCTTCGTCATGAAGCCGCCCTTCATGTAGTCTTGGCTCATGACCGCGTTCGAGAATTTGGCCTGGGCGCTGGTGATCTTCTGGTCCTCGAAGGCGATCATCACCGGGACCCACCACCGCCACATCTCGCAATCATCGCCCCAGCCCCCGCCGAAAGAGCCGTCTTCTTGCTGGCGATTGTCGATCCACCACTCTACGATGTCTGCGATGGACTCCAGACCCGCGCGCTGGTCTACTGCCCACTGTGGGGCGCCCTCAACCACAGGCCATGTCTTCTCCCACGGGATGCCTTCGCCGAGGTACATCCGGGCGATGCGGTTCTCGGGAAACGCCGCATGGTACTTCTGGAAGAACTCCCGGGCCGTTGCGAACCACTCGGCGCGCTTGTCGTAGTAGCTCCAGATATTCCCGCTCTGGATGGTGGCGGCGAACACTCCGCGGCCTCGATAGATGTAGGTCAGGGGGTACAAGGGCGACTCCGGCTCGATACCGAAGTCGTAGTCCCGAGACTTGTAGATCGGCCCGGCAAAAAAGGACAGGTTCTTGCCGTCCACCCACTTCTCGATGAAGGACACTATCTTGGGCAGGTCCTCCTTGAGGGCGGCATCCAGATCCGGGTTCTGCTGGAGTTCCCTGAGAATCGCGAGGCGAACGGCGTCATCATCCGCGTTCCCGGCGCGCAGAATGGCGTCGCGAGTGGCATCATCGAGGGCGAAGGACGCGGTGGGAGACACCAGGACTGCCACGGTAATCCCAACGAAGCAACAGAAGCGCATGGCTCGAACCTCCTGGAAGCATGGTAGGGACTGGCCTCAGGCGCTGCCGGCATCGGTCCGCCCGCTATCAGAGTGGCTGCACAGGAACGGTACCACGTATACCGAGATGGTACAAGCCTGCCGACAGTTGGTTGCCGGGGGTGATGCAAGAGTGCGTTCCCCGAAAAGAGGTGAATCCGGTCGAGACGGGGCCCCGTCTCCTTCACCGACTGCAGCCGGCGATGAAGAGGGGCCGCTGTGCTTGCTGTACAGCCGCGCAGCGTTCTCATCGTTTCCGTCGCCTCCGTTGGGGGCTCAAGCGATTTGAACTGCACCCATTCCACCGGTTCCGTTCCGCTTCGCTCCACTCCTATCGGCTGCCGCCCGACTCGCGGGCTGTGAGGCCAAAGGACCGCCGGTGAGGTTCCCACGAACACCTGCGCACGCAGGGGGGTGCACAACTACGTCCCGACGGACGTGCGAAAGCGGCGGACTTCCTCGCCGCGCGGAGCAATCAGTCCGGCTTCGGGGACATTGTGGCTCAGGTCTACCTTTTCGACGAATGGCAGAAGGCCTTCTCCCGCGCAGAGCGCAATTCGGGCATTCTGCGCGTGGCGCGTGCTCCGCAAACCGGCACCCGAATGCGATCAGGGCGCGGGTAACCCCGCGCCCTGATCGTTCGCATGCATGCGCGTTACAACGGTTCCCTGCGTTTCCTCCGAATGGCGATCCCGATCCCCGCAAGCCCGAAGAGCACCAGCGACAGCGTGCCCGGTTCCGGGATGTCATTACGGACAGTCACCTGGAAGGGGCTGCCGGCCTGACCGGCGAGCTCGTCGAAGTCGTCCTCAGTGATCAGGATATTGCTCAGGGTCAGGGAGTACGTGTCCGGGGCTGTGCCGAGAGGCACGCCCAGCACCCACTTTTCGATGGTGTACGTACCCGGAACAAGAGCGTTGCTGTCCGCCCGACCCGTGGCCTGGTGGAAGTCGGCTGCTCCTGGATCGCCGTCGGGATAGAGAGCAGCATCCACCGTGAACGGGTAACCGACTGCGGTCTGGCGCGGCGTTGCCTGGTCAAAGAACGACGCGTCCGCGGTCCAGCCGTAACTGCCGTAGTCGCGGCTGACCAGCAACCAGTCGGTGGTCGGAAGGACAACATCGTACTGTACCGCCAGCACGTCCGTGTCACTGATCATCCGCACCAGTATCTCCAGGGTGTCCCCGTCGAACATGGTCGCGGAACCGTGACCAGCCAGGGTCTCCATCTGGAAGACCGTTGCGGCATGGACGCCTGCGGCCGTCGAAAGCGATAGAGCTAACACCAACGGCACGAACCACTTCATGCTCAGACTCCCTCCTCCAGTTCGCAATGCGTGAACTGGGGACGCTCGCCCACTGTATGGTCGGCCGGACACCACCTCCCACTCGCAGGTCGGGGCGCTGCCGCGTCGCCTACCTGTGCACGGACAGGGCGCAGGTCCTCGACGCCTGCCGGCCATCCTCCGAGCGCACCGTGAGCTTCACGAAATAGGTGCCCGAAGGGACCCGCGTGCCTGCAGTGCTCACCCCGTCCCAGACCACGCGATTGACGCCGGCAGGAAGCACCGCATCGCTGCTCAAGCGCCGAATCACCCGACCCGCGATGTTCAGAATGTCCACGTCCACCGCTGCCTGCTCGCCGAGAGTGAAGGCAATCTCGGCGCCTCCCGCGCCCCGGGGCACCGCGGACAGACTCGTAACCTGCCCGCCGCCGACGATCCGCGGGACGAACTCAAGGCCGAGTTCCCGCACGCCGGCTGTTGATGGCGTGTACGTGTACCCGGTCCGGGTGCGCATGTAGACCCGCTTCCCGGTTACCGTGTCCACCAGGTACGGTGTCAGGGTGACCGGAACTTGGGTGAGATCAGGCCAGGAGACGGTGACAGGCAGTCCGGCGGAGCCGCTGTGTACGGCGATCCGCCATTTGTAGCCGCTCGCACCTGACGCCTGCAGGGAAAGTGCCTCCCCGGGCGTGCCCGGATCGCTCAACGATTGCGACTTCACGACGAGATCCACGCCAGGGCCGAAGGGCGGGTGCGGCTCCGACGCGCCCAGTCCCCGGGCAGCGGCGCCGATGACCGTGCAGCGGTCCGCGTAGTCCCCCGCCGAAGCAACCAGTCGCACTTGCCAGTCCGCGGCTTCCTGTTCGACGCTTCCCGCGCCCGCGACCCCGGACTCCACATGACTTGATTCCGCGGATATAAGGAGCTCGCACGGCACGCGAGCGCACACGAAGTAACCTTGCCAGGGCTCCAGCATTGCCCCTGAATTGGCCGCCAGCCGGGTGTTTCCGCCGTCCTCATACCCGTAGGCTACCGCGTAGATCCAGTTCCTTTCGACCCCACCCGATAGCGGCAGCCATTCGCCGGAATGCAGCACCTGGATGTTCCGGTCAGACCATTCCACTGCATGGGCGAAGGGGCACCCGATGATGTTCCAACCCTTTTCGAGATGGACGACCTCATCAGGCGGAGACGACGCGCTTCGCGGCGGACACTGGAGAGATCCACCCCGGCGGGAGTAGAGCCAGTAGCCGCGACCCGTCTCGGTCCCCGATGACGAGACTGCCAGCGCGCCGCCGGCATCGACCGTGAACAACTCCCAGTCAGCGCCACGCGTGCCCAGTCCGGAGGCGATGGTGTCGAGAGCCGCCGATCCTACGTCCCCTGGTATAGCGATGCGCGACCAGCCAGGCGAGACCACGAACGATGGCGGAGCGTTGCTGACCAAAGCCGAAGAGGCTGTGATATCCGGTGCGGAGTGGTTCATGTTCGCCTGGACCAGGTACATCTCGGTGATAGTGATGAGCCCGTTCTGGTTCAGGTCGTAGTGGCAGTTGGCCGCTGTCACCGCCTTGTTCAGCATGCTCTGCATGAGGTACATGTCGGTTATGGTCACACGCGAACTGTGGTTGACATCGCCCACGCAGCATTTCAGGATGCGGTCGCGATCACCCGTGAGCGCAAGACCGTTGTCGCGGCCGGTAATCGTCTCCGAAAGAGTGATCTCGAAGGTGTCATCGTCGGGGAGTGCGGGGCTGAAGTCGATGAACAGCGTATGCGCGTCGGTGCTCAGGGTAGTCGCCGAAACTCTCGCGGAAATATCCCCAGCCTTGGAGGCGACAACCATAAGATCAGCAGGCGTCACGGGAGCCAGTGGGTCGGTGAATACCACGGCCAGCCTGGACACGCGCCCGGTGCGGGTCTCCACGTAGCCGTCGGTGCAGGTTGTGGCGATCTCCCCAACGCCGCCGCCGTGGGTGGCCACCACTGTCCATTCCACGACTTCAGGTGGGGTGCTATCGTCGGACTCAACGGTGAAACCGTCTGTGAGGGTCCCCCACTGTCCGTCCGGGTTGGTGACCGTGATGTCCCAAGTGCCCGGCGTGACCCCGTTCAGGTCCAGGGTGCAGGTGATTTGCGTGAAGTTCACTACACTGACCCCGGTCGCGATGACGTCGGTCTCACCCGACTTCTCAAGCTTCACCGTCGCGCCACTCTGGAAGCCCATGCCTTCGAGGTCGGTAATTGCGACGGAACCAGAATTCGGGGCCGAACTGGGCGTACTGGATATCACCCGCGGATTGTCGATGTTCACGATGACCCGGGGTGTGTCGCAGCTTGTGAGAACCTCGACGTCCTCAATCGTCTTGGTCTGGCTGAAATACGTGGCGCTGATATCGTACAGACCGGGATCGATGTTGGCGATACGATACATGCCGTCGGAGCGGGTAGTTGCCCCCGGCGCATATCCTCCGGCGACCGGCGTTGCTTTGACCACCGCATTCTGCACCGCCGTCCCATAGTACGTGACCTGGCCGGTGATCGCCCCCACAGCGGACGCCCGGTTGTCATTCTCGAGAAGGGTCTGCGCCGCGTTGATTCGCCCCCAACCCCAATAGGGATGCCAGCCCGGAACGAGCCCGACATCATCGCAGCCGCGCTGAATCGCTCGGAAGATCCGGATCAGACCACCTGGTGTTGACTGGGTGATGCCCTGTGAGGCCGCATATAGGCTGGCAAGACCGGAGACGAAGGGGCAGGCGAGAGAGGTGCCCGTCTGGTACTGGTACCGCGCGTTGCCCTCGGGCAATCCTGCGTAATGCATGGGCACGAGTTCGGTGGGCATCGTAGTCCAGGTAAGCCAGAAGGCGAGGGTGTCCATGTCCACGTCGCCGCCCGGGGCAGCAACATCCACATAGTCACCGTAATTCGAGTAGGAGGCCGGGGCGTCGTAAGGCCAACTGGTGGAAGCAACGCCCATCACCCCGGCACAGGCAGCTGGGTAAGTGGGCCTGTTCATGGAGTCGCCCTCGTTGCCTGCGGCGGCGACCACCAACGCCCCGTGTTCCCAGGCGTAGTTCACTGCGTCTTGCTCAAGCTGGGAGTAATAGATGTCACCGGCACTGATGTTGATGATCACCGCGCCATGGTCGACCGCCCAGATGATCGACTCGGCCAGGTCCGATTCGGTACCGTATCCCGTGTTGTCAAAGCACTTGATGGGCAGGATCTGGCAATGATAGGCCAGGCCGGCGATGCCGCTGGATGGAGCAGTGCCGCCGTTATTTGTGGAGGCGCCAATTACGCCTGCGACAGCGGTTCCGTGGCCATAGTCATCAGCGAAATCCGTGGGGGAGTACCCGCCCAGCACGTTGGTGCCGTTGGCGATGTCAATCTGCCCACCCAGCGCCGCATCGGGGCTTGATCCCCCCAGGTTGATGAAGTCCGGGTGGGCGATGCTGTCAGTCCCGCCGTAGTCGATGCCGGTGTCAATCACCGCGACCTTGGGAGGATTGGCGGGCTTTGTCGCGGCGGTATAGTAGGTGCTGGGGTAGATGTTCCAGGCGCCGAGAGCGTCGATGACATGCATGCCCCACTGGTACCAGGTGGCGTCGGATGGATCCCACACGGCAATGGAACTGTCCAGGTTATTGTACGCGGGGTCGTTGGGAGCAGCAAGAAGCACGCGGCGGGTGTAGTTGGGTTCAGCGAAGCGGACTTCGGGGCGCCGCCGGATGTTCTCCAGCACAGAGTCCATGTCCGAAGCAGAGCGGAGACGCATGACGTGAGCATTCACCCGCGGTACCGCTCTACTGCGCGTCATCCGGTACCGGGAGGCAAGACGGGCCACAGCGGGGGACGAAGCAGTGTCGCGCAGCCCCACCACGATCTCACCCGGCACGTATGGAGGGCCGGCCACTCTGACTGGTTTTCCGCGTTGAGCGTCTGAAACTGGGATTAATAGGATTGCGAGACAGCCTAACAGCACAGCGCGAAGCGCCACTGCCATGCCCACTCACCTGCTCATTCCCTGTGCCCCCACAACTAGAGTCGAACTGTTGTCCGTCAGCCTCACTTTCTCCCTTTATTATCAACTTACCTTCTTTCTATGCCGATTATGATCCTTCCCGGGAACAAATCAGTTCAGGCGGCCCCACTATCGACGCCGGTCTTCTGGCCCCCAGGGTGGGGGCAGACGCGCGCTTTTCACCGAGTAAGCTTCAGCACACTATCCCCGTCGAAGGGTGCCACGAGTTCCACCTTTGCGCCGCAGGGGACCGTCAACGTTCCCGACGGCTCGCCGGTGGCGGGGTTGAACCACTCCCCCGACAGTTCCCCGGTGACGCCGGTCAGGTCGACCGTCACCGCGCCGCCATTGGGCGAGTAGATGAGATACTCCGCCCCCGGATCGGCCAGGCAGTATCCGCTCGACGCCAACTCGCCGTGAGGGACCGCCTTCGACAGATCCATCCGCTCGGCGAATCTCAAGGTGTATCCCATATTCTTGCGAATCGGGTCCCACTTCGGGTCCAGCGACAGGTTCGCCGTGAGGTGGTCGGTCCAGGCGCGGGCCGCGCCCGGTGTCACGGGCTGGATTGGAGGGCTGAAGGGGTCCATGAAGATGGGATTATGCCCCCTGCAGAAGCTCTTCCAGACCCATTGCGGGTTCCCGCCAATGCCCCACAGGTGGTCCGTGTCGTTGATGATGACCTTGCGTCCGTCCGCGGCCGGCGGGTTATCGCGGTAACCGCCATCGGGGTTGGGAGAGACCCATTCCGCCGGGCTTTCGAAGAGCGTGGCGTTCTTGCCCCGCTGCTTCGAGTCGCGGCAGTACTGGAAAGTCATGCCCACCGGGTGCTGTTTCCCCATGCCTTTCTCAAGCTCGTGGATGAAGCGGATGAAATGGTACTGCCAGTCGGTGGAGTACGCCCCTGACTCGTTCGCAATCTCATACAGCACGTTATCCAGGTCGTTCACGGTCTCCACGACCTTGCGGACGTAGGCCTCCTGGATCGCGACCACGGCGGGGAGCGCGAGGGTCTGGATTTCGATGCCGCGCTCATTGCCATCGGGATTCCCGTCGATGCCATTGATGTTGTTCCGGGCGTTGAAGGGGTGGCCGTCCCAGCACCAGGGCACGTCGGAGGCGTGCAGACCATGCCCCTCAAAGAGCATGATGGACACGTAAATGCCCCGCTCCCCCGCAGCCTGAACACGCTGGCGGAGACGATCGAAGTACGACTGATCAAAGCGTGACAGGTCGAACTTCGGCTTGCCGTCCAGCGCCAGCTCGGGCCCCGTCCGGGGCCAGGGGAATCCGGCGCAGTAGGTGGTCTCGCCGCCGTAGGCGTAGCGACTCAGTTCCCAGGTCCAGAGCCGGATAAAGTTGTGGTGGTAGTGCTCCATCATCTCCAAGCAGCCGACGAAATCGAACTCCGGCGGAGGGTCGGTCTTTCCCATGTCCTTGAGATTGCTCCAGGTGTGAGAGCCGGTCAGGTAGACCACCTTTCCGGCGGGATCGGCGAAGTAACGGGGGTTGTCGGGACTAACGCGCAAGGGGCCGCTTGCCGGGCCCGCCGAAGCGCTCAAAGATTCGATGACCATAAGTACCACTCCCAGGAACCCGAACAGTGTGACCGGCCGGCGACGGTTGAGCACAGCATCTGCCCGCGTCAAGTGGATCGACCTCCGATGTGATACTGCGGCGCGCTCAAGTGCCAGAGCACGTGCCCTGATGAGTCCCGACATCTCTCCGCCTGCTGCTTGATGCATCTCTGGTCCGGGCTTGCCCGGTGCTGCATCGGGGCAAGTCATCGCCGATGAGTCCCTTCCAGTATAGGACTCTCACCCGGACGTGAGCGCAGGAAAGAAGCCGCAGGTACATGATCAGGAAAAACAGCGTGCGCTCGCGGTCCTGGACCACCACAACCTCCGGCGCGGCATTATTGGTTCCTACATTTCCGACCGAAGGGTCTCGGTTCCTCCAGGACGGGTCGCCGAATTCGGCCGGGGACAAAGTCACCATCCGCGTAAGTGCCGTGGGACACACCCGGGCCTCCAGACGCCAATGCGCTGGAGGCCCGGGGAACAGCTTGGTACGTCCGGATTCGCGGGCATGAAACTGGGCACAGCGCCCGCGTGCATCCGCCCTGCTATTTCAAGTTGATTGGTCCCGTGAGGCCGGTGCCATCGGTGTAGTATGTGGCCCACGTGCCGGTCCCACGCCCCGAGACTTTCATCATGAACCCGGCCGCGACACCAGTCTGGAAGAAGCCGTCGGTGCCGTCAGGAACGAAGCGCACTGCCGAGGTGCCTTCCGGGGTCGCCACCCAGCCGGGCGGCGCGGTGAAATCCTGAACCCGTCCGCGCATCACGCTGATGAGCAGTGAATGGAAGTCGGTCGGGTCGTCAACAACCAGTGTCAGATAGGCCTTTCCGCGTGCGTTCTCAACGGCCACTCCATCGGCATACACGGCGGGAACTGCGACAGCCAGCACGGCCACAACAAGCACCCAGCACGTCATTCTGACTCGCATTGCGACGTCCTCCCTGTACGTAGCGAACCCAGATTTCGCTGCGTTGCCCCCTCCGGCCCGCTCTACAGCGGGCGGATATGATGAATGTTCCACATCCGAGCCGGCAGTTCCTTTCAAAAAACCAAGAAAAAGACAGACCTCTCTGGTTTGACTCAAGCTTATATATGACTAAGCTCAATTCAATGTGACAGTCTCTGCGACCGGACGGAGGAGACTGGCGGAGACTCTGGAGGGTTGACCCGCAAGGCGAGGCGAACAACGGAGGGGCGGGATGAGGGCGGACCAACCGGCGCGTATGGGGCCCGTCAGATCACCTTCAGCACCACCAGCACGCCCATGACGATGAATGCCCCGCCTGCCACGTACCGGATCAGCTCGCGGGGCAGACACGTAGCGCACACCTGGCCAAGGACGACCCCGAGTCCGGTCACAACGGCCAGCGCCAGTGCGCCGCCGGCGAACACAAGCCAGGGCGACTGGAACTTGGCAGCCTGGCTGATGACCGCAAGCTGGGTCTTATCGCCCAGTTCGGCTAGCAGCAGAAGGGTGAAAGTGGAGACAAAGGGCTTCCAGTCCATCATGATCCTCCGGTGAGTACAAACGCGCTGCCGGCAGGAAGCCGC
This sequence comes from Armatimonadota bacterium, assembly GCA_013314775.1. Lineage (NCBI taxonomy): Bacteria > Bacillati > Armatimonadota > Armatimonadota bacterium. Next base: position 1,081,597 of record JABUFB010000008.1, read on the forward strand.
AACGCGCTTCGTTATGCGTCCTCGCGGCATTCTACGCTGGGACGTAGGCAAGGACAAGTGTCCGGTCGGGCAGGACAGCACCGACTGAGCAGCGAACCTGCCGCTGATAGACTGTACGTTCCACGGCAAGCACCGCAGATCATAGACCAGGAGTCCACAGACATGGTTGACGGCACTTCCCCGGAGATGTGGGGCAAAGCAGGTGGGAAGCAGGAAGGCGATCTGAAGCGCGGCGCCTGGCTCAAGGACTCGCGGTTCGCGATGTTCATCCACTGGGGCCTGTACTCCGAACTGGCCGGGCGCTGGAAGGGCCGGACCTACTATGGCATCAGTGAGTGGATCATGAACCGCGCGCGAATTCCGGTGGCTGAGTACGAGCAGGTCGCCGCGCGGTTCAACCCGGTGGAGTTCGATGCCGCGGAGTGGGTAGGCATCGCGAAAGCCGCAGGCATGCGGCACATTATGATCACCGCGAAGCACCACGACGGGTTCGCGCTGTTCAAGTCGCAGGCGAGCCCGTACAACATCGTGGATGCCACGCCCTTCGGCCGTGACCCGATGAAGGAACTTGCCGATGCCTGCAGTGCCGAGGGCCTGCGCCTGGGCTTCTATTACTCGCAGACCCAGGACTGGCACGAGCAGGACGCCGTGGGCAACTCTTGGGACTGGCCCGAGGGCGGGGATTTCGACCGGTATCTGCATGGCAAGGTCGTGCCCCAATTGCGGGAGCTTCTCACCGGCTATGGCCCCGTGGCCGGGGTCTGGTTCGACACGCCGGGGCCGATCACGCCCGATCAGTCGCGGATGCTGGTGGATCTGGTACACGAACTGCAGCCGGAGTGCCTGGTAAACAGCCGCATCGGCAACGGTCTGGGAGATTACGATACTCTCGGTGACCAGGAGATCCCGCGTTTGCCTCGGGAGGGTCTCTGGGAGACGCCGGACACCCACAATGATACGTGGGGCTACGCCTGGTATGACCGCAACTTCAAGGGCCCGCGCACCGTGGCGGAACGGCTCATCAGGGTTGCGAGCCGCGGCGGGACCTACATGCTCAATGTCGGCCCCGACGGGCTGGGACGCATCCCGGAAGCATCAGAGCGAGTCTTGCGCGAGGTCGGACGCTGGGTGCATGCGCATGAGGACGCGATCCACGGCGTTGACCCCACGCCGCTGGGCCCTCTCCCCTGGGGTGAATGCACGGCAAGGGCCAACAAGCTTCATCTGCACGTCTTCGACTGGCCTGCGAGCGGGAGATTGGTGGTTCCGGGGCTGCGATCGCCGGTGGAAACGGCCCGGATTGGCGATGAGACACTCCCGGCGACTGCAGGAGACGCGCACGTGACGGTGCAGTTGCCGGCGGTCCGGCCGGGCGAGCTGATACCGGTGGTCGTCCTGGAAGTGCCGGAACCGATTGAGGCGGACCGGGAGCTGACCGTACTCGCGGGGAGCACGAACACACTGGATGCAGGCCTCGCCGAGATGACTGGCTGCGAGTTGCGGACGGTCCAGTGGATGGAGAAGTTCGGCGACTGGCAACACGCAGAGTGCGTGGGCGGCTGGCAGAAGGGCGGCACCGCGACCTGGACTTTCCGCACCCTCGAGCCGGGATCGTATGCTCTGGAACTGGAGTACTCCTGCCCTGCTGCAGATGACTACGCCGAGTGGCGGGTGCGGTGCGATGAGCTGGAGCTGACCTTTCCGCTCATCGACACCGGCGAAAGAGATCGGCGCGAAGCTTTCGGCGGGCAACTGCCCCGGTTCCGTACATACCGCGTGGGCATCGTGGATTTCCCGGAGCCCGGGGCGCATCAGCTCTCGACCGGACCTGCTGAAGCGGAGGGCCGGGGGATGCGACTGGCCCTGGTGAGGTTGGTTCCCGTGGCCGGACTCGGTTCCTGATATCACGAGAGGTAACCTATGTTGGGTATCCAGGCATTGCTCCTCCTCGCCACGGGCGCGACACAGGTCAGCGAGTGCGTGCCCCGTCCGGAAGACTACGCGTTGATGTGGTGGGCAGAAGGCTTCCCGTCCCATACCCCGGAAGCGCCGTGGCTGCGCTGCATCCAGACTGGGCGCTACGCCATCGCGCTCAACACCGAGACGCTTCAGGTTCCGCATTTTGGTCGAGTATCTGCGGGCCTGGACTATGCCGGAGCTGCGAAGGCGGACAACAGCATCGTGCACAGCCTCCCCCCGGCAGACCTCTCCCTCACCATATCCGTGAACGGAAAGACCTACCGTTGCGAAAGCGGCGCGAAGTGGACGCAGTTCGGTGGCCCTAGGCTCATCGAATCAGGACGGGTCATGCAGCGGGCGGATGTGACCGGCCTGGAATTCGCAGCGCAGGACGGCAGCCGGCTCCATGTGGACGCGCGGTTCGAGACAGTTGCCTGGCCCGACCGCCTGGCGCTCATTCTCGCCGCCCGGCCGGGCATGCAGCCGATTCCGCAGGGCGAGCCCTGTTTCGGGCGCATTGGCGGTGGGTACGGCTTGTCCGGCGCGAATCACCTCGAAATCCCGCACTCGCCGGAGCTTGAGCCAGAGCAGTTCACCCTGGAACTCTGGGCGTTCGTACCGGTGGATTACCAGGCATCGCCTCGCCTGAGCCCGTGGCTGGTATGCAAGAACGGGAACGAGTGGGTGGACGGCAACTACGGAATCATGATCATCGGGGGCCGGCCGCGGGCGATCGTGAATATCGGCGGGGGGCGCGAGAACTGCTTCCAGTTGGAGGCCCAGGGCGGAGCTGTGGTGCGGACGGAACAGTGGAACCACCTGGCCATCAGCTATGACGGAGACACCTTGCGCATCGCCGTGAACGGCCAGCCTGCCGGAGAGCTGAAGATCGGGCGGAAGCGCACGGCAGGGGCCGGAGGACTGGCCTTCGGGCGGCGCCAGGACAACTCCGGCGACGGCTACCACTTCCGGGGCGTGATCGACGAGGTGCGCCTGTACGACCGCGTGCTGACCGCCGAGGAGTTGCAGTCGCGCACCACGAAGCCCGAGCAGGCGCTCGCAGGAGCAACGCCGGTGCGTGAGTGGTCTTTCGACCCGAAAGGGCAGGCATCGACGAACAGGCCCGGCGAGCGCTGGCGCGAAGCGTCGATGGAGGTCTTGCTGAGCACGGAAAGAGGCACAGAGCGAGGGCGATGGGCCCTGCCGGAGGGGGAGGCCTGGGATGCAGACGCCTGGCGCGAAGCAGCGCTGGTGCTCTCCCCGGGAACAGACGAGCCGCCGAACGCCGGACAGTCGCTCAGGGTGGCGGCAACCGAGGTGCCCGCGGGCAATGAGCGCGCGGTGGAGTATGACCCGGCGCGGGGCTGGCATCGGATCGACCTGAACGGGGTCGCGCCCATCATCCCGGAAGGCGGGCATGGGAACCAGAACGACGCGGTCGAGCGAGTGAGGATTACCCTGACCAACCCAGACCCGGTGGAGCGCACCGCGAGGCTGCTGTTCGAGAAGGGGGCGGCAGGGATCGCGTTGCGCTTCGGCGCACCGATTACCGGCGTGTCCGCGTTTCTGCTGGACGTCGAGGGTAACCCCACGGGCATCCCCGTCCAGATCAGCAAGAACTGGCACGGCAGGCCGGAAGGCGGCGTCTATGCCGGCCAGTGGTTCCACGGCTTCAGCATGGTGCGCGTGCCGCCCGGGGAGACGGTTGAGCTCGAGCTGAACATCGTCTACGGTCACTACGGCGGGGTGGCGGCGGCGTCACACGCCCAGTTGTGCCTGATCGGCTGGGGCAGCAACCAGCTCTGGGACCAGTCGGCGCTGGGCTCGTGGGGCGAGAGCATCTGCTACGAACCCGATCAGGCACAGGCGGCGGCCACGGTCCTCGACGTGCGCCCGTTGATGGTGCGGTCGATGAACCGAAACATGGAGTGGAACTGGACGCACAATGTGGGCGGCGGCGACTTCTTCCGGTACTTTGCCCCCGATGGCAAGCGCGGTTTCCCCGCGCGCATGAAGACCGCGTACCTGAGTCAGTGCCCGGTTCTTACCGAGGTGCTCTACGCAGGTTGCACGGCGCAAAGACGCATCGAGCACGAGGCCACCGTGAGTCTGTACCGGTCGGACGACATCGTGCGGGGGGTATACCGGCTGAGGATGGACGTGAACGAGGCGACGCCTTTCTCGCGGTTCGTGATCTGCCAGATTGGCGCCGACACCTACAGCTACACCGGCGAGCGGAAGATGGCGCTGGGCAACGAGCAGGGCCTCGTGCGCGAGTGGGACACGCGCTGGGGAGGCGACCAGTACCGCACGGAGCCAATGCAGTGCACTGGCCGCGTCCCGTGGGTGTCGCTCCACGATGCGGTGTCTCGGGCCGGCGAAAATGGAGGCGCGTGGGCGAACCGGGGCCTGATTATCCGCAGTTGGAGGGCGCGCCTCGGCGGAAAGGATGCGAAACCATGGGTCGCGGAGTACGGGGTCCGTGCGTGCGGGACCGACACATCCACCATCGACATCATCCCGCCGCCCGGCGTCAACCAACTGCAACCGGGGGATTTCGTGGAGGCCACGATCGAGCATGTGATCCTCCCCCAGCACCCAGAGGACTACTACGGCCCCAATGCGAACCTGCGTTCCGCGCTGGAGAGCGATGGCAACACCTGGCGGATGGTGTACCGAGAGGCAACCGGAAACGACATTGCGGTTTCCGCCACAGTGGGGAGGACGGAGCGCGAGCGGCCTGCATTGATCCGCGCTGAGGGGGACCGTGCGGAGTTCAGCCTCGAGGGCGGGCTGGGGTACGTGCCGGTGACTATCGCCGGACTGTCTCGACCGGGAGCAGCAATCCTCGAGACGCGGACCGCGGAAACCTGGATGAGAGCGCCCGGCGCGGACGTCTGGCAGGCCGATTATGACCCACGCACGGGGACATGGGCGTACACCTTCAGCGTTCGCGCGGACGCACCGCAGGATGTGCGAACCAGGCGGCAGTTCCGGTTCCGCCTGCGGGACTGAGGCAGAGTCTCTGGCGATAACTCCCTGGGAGCGCCGGCCGTGCCGGATACAGTTACGGTCGCGGATCGCGCACAATCACGAACTGCGTGGTGATCGTGTCACCCGCGCAGTAGAACAACCGATAGCCTCGGGGCGTTGTGCCGTCGTGATTCCCCCGCGTGGTCGCGAGGCAGGCCGTGGTGGTATACAGCACCCCGTCGATGACTTCCTCCTGATTGGCGTGGTAATGCCCCGAGAGAACAGCCTTCAGGTTGTGCCCCTTGAACAGCGCGATCACATCCGCCGCGCCGGGAGCCAGATAGGCGCGGGTATTGGGGTACAGCGGGTGGTGAGTACACAGGACGATGGGCTGAGACGGGTCAGTAGCCTTGAGCAGCTCGCGAAGCCACTCGATGCGCTCCCCGCCGATGGGCTCGGTCTCCGGGTTGGAGTCCAGCAGGATGAACTTCCAACCGGCGTACTCGAAAACCCGGTTCAGGGGACCGAACTCACGCTCGAAGTAGCCCCCAGCGAGATCATGGTTGCCGCGCAGAGCGTAGTATGGCCTGCGTAGACGATCCAGTCCCATACGCGCAAGGGCCATGGCGTCTGACGCGGAATCCTGCGTCAGGTCCCCCAGCCACAGGCTGAACGCCACGTACGGGTCGGCGTTGATCATGTCTACCGCGTCGTTGAGGATTTCGACGCTCTTTGTGTCGGTGATATGGATGTCGTTTCCCTGCGCGAAACCGAACTCCAAAGCAGCGGGGTGGTTCTGCTGCCACTGTACCCAACCAGACGCCAGCTCGTCCCCGGACAGGGCACGGTCGTGGATTGCCGCAAGGGCCACTCCACCCGAGTAGGGACCGTTGAGGTTCGAGTAGGCGCCGACGGTGAGAGGCGTCCCGGGCCTGGAGACGAGAGAACCACTGATCTTGGATTCCGCGACGAGACCGCCATCCACATACAGGCGCGCTGCCGTGCCGTCGTAGGTCAGCGCAAGCTGGTGCCAGCCGGGCACGATCGGCGCGCTGACACCGGTCTGCCCTGAATCCGTGGTGACCCGGCCGACCCAGTTGCCCTGCGGGTCGGTGATGATGCCGAACACATCGCCGTCGGGACCGCCGTACACGTCCCGGCAGACGATCCCGGCGTAGAGGTTCCCGCGCTGCTCCTGGAAGACCACCGCGACCAGGGAGAATGCGGGCCAGCCATCGCCCAGAGCGGGCCCGACAGCGTACATCCCTGGCCCGGTCCGCAGGAGTGTGCGGCCCATGAACTGCTCGACCGAGTCGCCTTTGAGCGCGAGAGGGTGGCCATTGCCGGAGGTGTCGGTTACAACGGTTCCTTCGATGCTCTCGGCGGCCCACGAGGCGATGGGAACATCGCCTGAGAAAACTGGCGCTGTCAGAGTCAGTGCGAGAAGCGCGCTAAGCACGAATCTGCTCGTTTGGCCAGTAGGAGTCGTCATCGATCAAAGCGTCCCTCGTGTCGGTTGTTCGCGTGCCGCCTGGAACCAAACGAGCCGATGACGGCCAGGGAACGGCGTTGTGCGCCTGTCAGGCACCCGTACGCTCCGGGTCAAGCACACTACAATCGTGGTTGACGAGACCGTTCTCTGCGAGGTCCCTATTCAGCCCTGCCAGAGCACCTCGATCACGTCGTCCAGCCCTGTCACGCTCTCCGTAGGCGCCTCGATGATGAGTCTGCCGTTCTCTTCGCGGTGAGGTAGGTTCTGGCCGGTGGCAAGTAGTCTCACGCGTTTCGGCACGGCCGGAGGAAGCACTTCGATATTGCCCCTGTGCCCCGGAAGGACATGGAGATACCAGACATCTTCCCCGCGGGTGATGGGCACATTGGCGCGGTCGTCGCCGGGGGTCGGCCTGGCGCCGATGAGCGACTTGCGACTGTGCTTCATCCACCCGGCCAGTTCCGCGGCATGGTCGTAGAAGCCCTGGGGCATAGTTCCGTCCGGAGCAGGGCCGACATTGAGCAGGAAGTTCCCGCCCCATGACCGGCACTTGACCAGGGTCTCGATGACCCAGGATGTGGGGCGAAAGCGCCCCTTCGGATTGTAGCCCCAGTGACCGTTCCAGGCGATGCAGTATTCCCACCAGCCCGATGGACGGCCGTCCGGGAAGTTCCATTCAGGGGTGGCGAAATCGCCCACGCCTCCCCAGCGGGGATTGATCACGATGCCGGGCTGCAGGTCCCGCACCCACTGGAGGGTCTGCTCGGTGCGGATGTCCTTGATGCCCGGCCAGCCCATGCCGTCAAACCACAGCAGGTCGATCTTTCCGTAGCGCGTGAGCAGTTCGGCAAGCTGCCCGATGGTGTATTCGTAGAAGGCGTCGAAGTCTTTCTGGTTCTGGATAGGCTCCCGTGGGGGGTGCTTGCCACGCTTATTGTAGTCGAAGTCCACGTCGCCCACGGGGAACCCCGGGTAATGCCAATCCACGGGCGAAAAGTAGAAGCCGACTTTCAGACCGTGCCTGCGGCAGGCATCGACGTAGGGTTGTAGCAGGTCGCGACCGCCCATATACTGGCGGGTGCTCATGTCGCCGAAATGCGTGGGCCACAGAGCGTAGCCGTCGTGGTGCTTTGTGGTGAGCACTGCGTAGGTGAAGCCGGCCTCCGCGGCGGCTTGCATCCACTTGTCCGGGTCGTAGTTCTGGGGATTGAAGTCTTTGGCCAGCGCGTAATACTTGTCAGGCGGGTGGAAGCGGGGATCGCCGCCTGCCGGGTAGTCCTTGATCATCGCCCAGGAGGGTTGGATTCCGGCAACGCTGTGAATTCCCCAATGCATGAACAGGCCCAGGCCCGCTTCCGGGAACCATTGGGCGTCCGGGTGGGTGGTGCGCTCGAACTTCGGGGCCGCTCCGGCGGGAATGCAGAGCGCCAGAGCCAGCAATGCGGGAGGTATCAGCATGGGTGTCACGCCTCGCATGGGTACGATCTCTTGAGTCCGTCCAGGGCCAATCCGGTTCGTGTTCGCGATACAGGGCAGCCAGTCGGGGACACCCTGCCTCCCACGTCGCCTTGGGGCGCGCGATGGGCTGTCCTGCCAGTTCCTACTTTAGGCCCAGAAAACCGCGGAGCTGGAGAGTGTTTGCCACGTCCGCCTGGTTGATCAAAGCACCGCCGTCGATCACCATGGCCATCACGATGTGCTCGCTATCGAGTTTGCCGTTCTCATCCATACTGTCTTCTCCCCTCTTGAACTCGGTCATGGGGAGCTCGACCGTCTGCCAGTCATCCCCCGCCTGCAGCTGCACCATCGCGCTGTAGTTGGCCTTCTTCTCCTCGCCACGCCCGGTGCGTTCCTCGAGGTCCACGACAAGGGTAGTCGCCTTCTCCGATTTCACCTGCAATTGCAGTGTCTTGATACCCTCCAGAGACCCCGGCCTGACCTGATGCACAAGCGCAAAGACACTCTGCGCCGGGACTTCATACTCGACCTTCAGCGCCGCGCCTGCTCCCTCTTGCGTAACCGCTGACGTCTTCACCTTACTGCCGCCCAGGAGCGCAACACCTTCCAGCGGCCAGGCGTAGTCCTGGATGAGTACCGTGCCCTCCTGCGTCTCACCCTTCTCGGGCTCGACCGTGCACAGTTCGAACTCGTCGAGCATGACGACCTGTTCGGCAGCAGGCGCCACGTGGAACATTGGGTTCTGCTGCGCAAGAAGCCGGAAGAAGCAGCCCACATCCACCAGCACGACTGCCTCGACGCTCTCCGGGGTCAGCTTGCCGTCAGGGTCGGCACCGCTGTCGCGGTCGTAGTGGAAGTCATCAATGCCGATCTCATACTCAGCCCACTCGCCGCCTTCGCACCAGATGAAGGCGCTGTAGCGCGGCCCGTCTTCGCCGCCCTCAGCCAGCATCACGGAAAGAGCGGTACTGATCTCGGCGGTCGCTGCGAACCGCACGGCTTTCAGTCCCGGAAGACCGCCCTCGGTCGGAAGTATGAGCGACCCGGGCAGTCCGTTCGCCGCGTCGCCGGGCTTGATGGCGCGCTGCGGGTACCAAAGCTCGAGGGCGCCCGCGCCCTTGAACGCGAAGCCTTCAGTCGTAGTCACACCCAACTCTGCCAGCGGATCGGCAGACGCAAATCCCCCCAGATCTTTTTCGAAGTCCAGCTTGCGCAGAACCCCCTCGTCCTGTGCCCACGTCAGGCACCTACTCATCACCAGGCAGGTCAGCATGAGAGCTCTGGTCACCATGACATTCCTCCCCAGACGGATTCCCCCCACCGCTCAGCGCAGCCGCGCAACCTGTCAATCGTCCATCATCGGTTCAGTACTTCGCGCCCCATGTGCAGTCACCTGCCGCAGGGGAAAACCCGTGTTCCGCGCGCCTGAACCCTTGCCGATCGAACACTGAAGCCGGCCTGGTCCGGCTACTTCCGGTAGGCCTGCTCGACCTTGGCAATGGCAAGGCCCACGTCCCGAGCATCATCGTCGCTGAAGCTCTCGTGAACCGAGGTTCGCATCAGGTTCGCATCGGCCAGTTCCGCGTTGGGGCAGCAGTTCTCGTAGTCGAACTGGCCTCCCCACAAGGGGCAGCACCACGGGCACTGGGTCTCGCCGTAAGCTCTGCGGTCCAGGATGTATGGGTTCTTCCAGGCGAGAGCCCCGTAGTTCGGGGACACCCCGACACCCTCGGCGGCGACGGCCTCGCAGAACCGCGCCTTGTCCACAGTCATCCGGTCGGCATGCCAGCGAAGGAAGATGAACCAGTAAGCCGACTTCGCACCCTCAATGATCTTGCCCATCTGCACACCCTCGCAGCCGTGCTCCGCGAGGACTTCGCCGATGATCTCAGCGCACCGGCGACGCACCCGGACGATCTCGGGGAGCTTCTCAAGCTGCACCCGGCCGATGGCCGCCGCCAGTTCGGTCATGCGGTAGTTGATACCCACGAACATGTTGCCGGGGGCGTCGGAGTTGAAGGGCTTGCCCCGGTCGGCGAAACGCTTGGCCTGCCAGTACAAGTTCTCGTCGTTGGTGACCACCATGCCGCCCTGGCCGCCGGCGGTAGAATGCTTCCCGCTCATGAGCGAATAGCAGCCCATATGGCCGATGGAACCAACCTTCTTCCCCTTGTACTCGGCATCGTGGGCCTGGGCGCAGTCTTCCACGACCCACAGGTTATGCTCCGCCGCGATGGCCATGATCCCATCCATGTCGCAGGGCTGTCCGGCGATATGCCCGCAGACGATAGCCTTCGTGCGTGGCGTGATTCGCTCGCGAACCGAGGCCGGGTCCATGTTCTGAGTTTCGGGGTCGGCATCGGCGAAGATTGGGATACAGTTCTGCAGGAGGACCGGCATGATGGCCCCCGGATCGGTGATCGGCGAGCAGATGACCTCGCTGCCGGCGTCGAGGCGCAGCGCTCCTATGGCCGTATGGACCGCGCCCGTGCCATGGGATACAGCGTTTGCCCACTTGCAGCCCATGTGAGCGGCGAATTCGCTCTCGTAAGCGTCCACCTCGACGCCCCCGTATCGTTCGAAGGCGCCGCCTTCGGTGCGGGCGCGTTCCACAACACGCATGATCGCGGCGACCTCGCGGTCGTCGATCTGGTCGCGCATCGGGAAGGGCGTGGTGCGGACAGGGGTGCCACCGTCAATAGCCAGTGTGCTCATGTCGGCCTCCATTCGATCTATGCACAGACAACGCTGCGCTGAGTTTCAATGATACGCCCTGCAGCGTCAAGGGCAGGCACCGGTTGCTTGCGCGAACGATCGGCAGTCAACCCGGCGCACTTTCACCGGGCGGGTTCCAGGTTCCTTCCCGTGGTCACGCACAGTGCGCAGAGGTGATGAAAGGGCTGCGCGCGAAGTGTGCCCGGGAGCCTGGCGGACCGTAGAGATGCGCAAGAGGTGACCCGGATGCAAGTCAGATGGCTGCTGGCACTGTTGGTTCTCACAAGCACTTGTTTCGCCGCTCCGCTGCGAATTGTAGATATCACAGGTGACGCAGATCTCGTGCCGTTGAGCGACGCCTTTGCCGACCTCGGCGAAAGAGCGACCGTGACGGCGCCTGGTTTGAATCAGCCGCTGGACCTGGGCGGCGCAGACGTGTTGGTGATTGACGGTGAGACGGACCTGGACGCGCGGAGCGTGCAGGCCGGGGCGCTGGAGGCATTCGTGCGCAATGGAGGCGGCCTGCTCATCGCGGGCATGCCTGCGACCCTGTCGAAGACCACACGACTGTGGCAGTTACTGGGCGATACCGCTCCCGCAAACGTGGTGGCTGCAGACCTGTTCCCCGATAATTCCGGCGACTGGATGTGGACCGGCCCGCAAGCCGGTGAGACGCCCGACCACATCAGGCATATCCGCAAGACGATCACCGTGGCCAAACCGGTGCGCCGGGCGTACATCCGGACTACCGCAGACAACCTGTACTGGGTGTACGTCAACGGTGAGCAGGTGGGGTACCACTGGAGCTGGTATGACCTGGAATTGTGGAACATCACCGACAATCTGAAGCAGGGCAAGAACGTCATCGCATTCAAGGCGCGCAATGTCGACGGTCCGGGCGGGTTCTACGCGCAGGTTGGTATCGAGTACGAAGACGGCACCCGCGAGCTGATCGCAAGCGACAGGACATGGAAGTTCCATATTCCGGAGGAGCAGGGCTGGAACACGGTGGAGTTCGACGACGAGGCCTGGCAACCAGCTAGGGAGATTACGCCTTTCGCAGCGCGTGGCGTGTTGCCGGACCGCGGGTCCGAACTGGAAGGGGAACTCTCCATGGACCTGACGCACCCCGTCTTCAATGCCATCGCCGACCGGTTCGGTCCCGTCAGCACCGTGCGCGATCTGGACCCGAAGCCCGGTTCCCAGGTCCTCGCACGCGTCGCCGGGCAGCCTGTGCTGCTTGCGCGCGAGTTGGGGCAGGGCCGCGTGCTCTTGATCAACACCGTAGGCAAGCGCGGAGGGATCGGGACGGGTGAGATGGCCGATGATCTGCTCTGTACCAGCCTGCTGTGGCTGGGCAAGCGCGCCGAACCGGTGCGCTTCGGTTCCGCCGAGTATCTGCCCGAGACTGTCCCCATTGACGGACAGGTTCGCCCGTACCTGCGTCTGCTGAGGGCCGACCCTCAGTCTCCGGTGGAGCTGCGGGTGAGCGTGGAATATGCGGATCGGCATACACTCGAGCAGGAAGCCGGAGAGCTGAGCCCGCTGCGCACCACTGTGGATGGGAATGGTCTGGAGGGTGAGATCAGGCTTCTGGACTACCGGGCCGAAGGCACGCTGGTCTTCACCGCAACCATGAGCGACGAAGAGGGCAACGTAACCTTCCGCCGCGACTGGCAATCGGAGGCGACGAACCCGGTGAATATCGCGCTGTCAGTGCCGGGAAATCGCACCGTGACCGCGGAGGGCTTTCAAATCGACTTCGCGGGCACCCGCCAGGGAGACCTGCCCGAAGGGGCGCAAATCGTTGCCTGGGTCGAGGACCCGTCGGGCCGGGAACTCGCGCGTATCGCCCCGGCGCCTCGAGAGGACCGATTCGATTGGTCCTACCGTGTGCCGAACCTGGCGGAGGGGGAATACCGGTTGCGCACCCGGGTGAGTACCGCGGAAGGCAAGATCCTCGACGAATCCGCACTGACGTTTCACGTGGTGCCGCGCCTGGATCTGGGGGATTTCTACCCGACCACCATGCGCCTGTCACCCTTCAGCACCTTCGACCAGGCTGCCATTGAAGCGGAGATCGAGGCGATCATCGCCCACGGCTTCAACACTCTCACATTCAGCGGTCGACGGCTGCGAACCGGCCCCAATGCGGTACTCGACTTCGCCGAAGACTATGCACAACGCAGAGGGATGGCCGTCAGCTACTCGTTCCAGGGAGACTTCTCTTTGCTGAACCGGGATACGCCACCGCCCGTTTCTGTGTACTCGCCGGAATACAGCGCGGCACTGCGCCCGGTGATCGAGAAAGCCGTCGAGACTTGCCGGCGTGTGCCGAGGCTGCTCAACGTGCAGGGCTATATGGACGAACCCTTCCAGGTCGGCGGCAATACCTTCGATGACCGGCCGCCTGCCCGTGAGGAGTTCCGGCGGCGGTACGGAATTGAGATGCCCACCCGTGAGGAGGCCATGAAGGACCCGGCCCTGTGGCTCAAGTACGTGGACTTCTGGAGCGACGGTTTCGCTGCGGGCTGGCGGCAGAGCTACGCGATGGTCAAGGAGCTTTACCCGGACTTCTGGGTGGAACTGACCCATGACTCGCACAACACCTTCGGGGCCGCCGGCAACGGGTTCAGAGGCAGTTGGGCTGTGGATGACGTCTTCCACTGGGGAGCACCCTTTGATTCGGTGAATTACGACATCTACCCGTACCTGTCCACGGACTTCCGCCGGGGCAAGTTCCGAGACCCCATGGTCCCGCGCATCGCCGGCATCCACATGGCTTTCGCGCAGATGCGCAATCTGGCATACACCTATGAGAAGAAGCTGGGGTTCTGGGTGGAATCCGGCTGGGGAGGCAAGCTTGCGCCGGAGTCAGACCTGCGACGCTTCACATGGTCTCCGAGGGAGCTGACTTACACGGCGATTGCGGCCGGGTGTGATTACCTGAACACATTCTGGGGCATCCCCGAGGACCCACGCTGGTGGCAGACCCATGGGGAGACGATGAATGAAGTGAAGGCGGTCGCGCCGCTCCTCACCCGCAGCAAAGTGCCGCAGGCGAAAGCCGCTTTCCTCTTCCCGCGCACTCAGCACGTTCTCCTGCAGGAGGAGTACTGGAACGTGATGGTGGCCCTGGAGGCCTTCCGGCGGGCATATGGCGATCTGGACTGCATCCACGAGGATCAGCTCGCGCAGGGCAAGCTGGACCAGTACGCAATCCTGTGCCTGTTCGACGTGCACCTGATGAAGCGCGCGTCGGCGGAGACCATACGCGCCTGGTGTGAAAAGGGCGGGTTCTTGCTCGCGGACGAGGTGCCATCGCTGGACGAACTGAAGCGGCCGCTGGGCATCTTTGAGCAACTCTTTGGGGTCACAGGCAGCGCGGAGGTCCGCGAGGGGCCCTTTGTGATTAGCGGATCACCTGCGACGGGCGAGGTCCCGCGCCTGTGGGGGCTTCGTAGTTACACCAGTGGTGACGCCACACCATCACGGGAGACGGCAGGCGGTGCGCCGGTGTGGTTCCAGCGGCAAGCGGGTGAAGGCTCAGCCAGACTTCTCAATCTTCCGTTGAAAGACTGCTACTTCCACGCATTGGCGCAGTCCGATACGAGCCCGGATGCGGCAGGCATACTGGGCCTGATCAATGCGGCAACAGCGGGAATGCCGGCGCCCAATGTCGCATCTAACAACCCCGAAATCGAGGCGGCGGTGCGCCAGACCGAGCAGGGGACCACGCTCCTGTTCGTCATCAATCACGAGGGGCAGGATCCGGTGACCACGGTCCAGGTGAACTGCGCACCGCCCGGATGCATCGCTCGGGACCTGGTGAGCGGCGAACGGGTCGCGACGGAAGGGGAATACCGCCTGATGCTGGAGTGCCCCTGGGGGACCACGAGGCTCATCGGCCTGTTTCCCTCGGACCCGAGTGGCGTGGCCATCGTGGGCCTGCCGGAGACCGCGCAAGCCGGCGAGACTGTGGCATATACGGTCGAAGTCGGTGGCGGCGACTCTGAGGGAAATCACCTGCTGGACATCACGGTGGCGGGACCAGACGGCCAGGCGCGATTGGCTTTCTCCGGCCGGACGTGCACGGAAAACGGGCGCTGCGAGCGCAACGTCCGGCTGCCGATCAATGCGCAACCGGGGACGTGGACGGTGCTGGCCAAGAGCCTCTGGGACGGATCATCCGCCCAGGCGACTTTCCAGGTTCGGGAGAGCACCGAGGGCTGAGCCCAGACGGCCACGCGAGGCTCTGTGCCCGGCTGCCGGTTGGAGATACCCACGGATATGCAAGGCATCGGCCCTTCAATGGGTGTACTCGCCCTCTTTCTGGCAGTCTGCCTTCCCGCGAATGCAGACCTGGCCGGCGCACGGTATGCCCACACCACAACGCTCCTGTCGAACGGTGGAGTTCTGGTGTACGGCGGCCTCGGGACGGGCTACGGCTTCCTCTCGCGCGGCGAGTTGCTGGACGAGACCGGCTCCCCTGTCGGCCTCGCCCCGTTCGGGCATAAGGCAAGAGCTTTCCACACGGCCACGAGGCTGCGTGACGGCGCGGTGCTGATTGCCGGCGGGTTCATGCTGCCCTACTCGACCTCGCGGACCGCAGAGTTGTACGACGGCAATCGGTTCGTGTTCATCACCAACCGCATGAGTGTTCCGCGGGAACTGCACGCGGCCACGCTGCTCGTTGATGGCCGGGTGCTCATCACCGGCGGGTTCATCGGCGGCGTGCGGTCGGTGGCGGAATGTGACCTGTTCGACCCAGTGACGCGGCGCTTCACCGCGGCCGCCACGATGCACCAGCCGCGGTTCGGCCACGCGGCGACGCTGCTCAAAGACGGCCGGGTGCTGGTAACCGGCGGCACCGTGTTCCCCGGGGAGAAAACGCTGGCATCGGCGGAGATATACTCGCCCGCAACCGGGCGCTTTGAGCAGGCCGCGCGGATGTGCGCAGATCGGTCCCGGCACACCGCAACGCTTCTGCAGGACGGGCGAGTGCTCATCACCGGCGGCTACAGCGCCTCCGAGGGCCTGCAACTGGCGAGTACTGAGGTTTTCGACCCAGTGACAGGCCAATTCGCGCCGGGCCCGCCGATGATCTTGCGACGGATGGACCATCAGGCAACACTGCTGCCGGACGGCCGCGTCCTGATCACCGGGGGCCTGAGTGGCGAGGGAGGGGCCCACACCATTGCTGAATGTGAAGTGTTCCGGCCCGCATACGGGGATTTCTCCCCGGCGGGCAGACTCCTGGCGCCGGTGCATGAGCACCAGGCGACATTGCTTGCTTGCGGGAAGGTGCTCGTGACCGGAGGCATGGTTGTCAATGGCGAACGTCACCGCGCAGCTCCCCTGGCGCAGGTGATTGCGCCGTAGAGCGATGCGGCCAGTCGTGGCCGCTGAGAGGAGTGGTGAGTAAGATGATCAACGCCCGGCAAATCGCAATCACGGCGACTCTCATGGGGCTGCCTACACTCGGGATGCCGGGTCCCCCCACGATGCTGGGCATCGAGGGGACGCAATTCACCATCAACGGCAGTCCCAGGTTCTTGTTGGGGTTCAGTTACTACGGTGGGCTTGGGGCATCCGAAGAGTTCGTGACGCTCGATCTGGATGATATGCAGGCGCGGGGCTTCAACTGGCTGCGCGTCTGGGCGACCTGGGCGGGATCGGGTGCGGATGTCTCGGCGGTCGACAGCCACGGACACGCACGGCAGCCATACCTGAACAGACTGGCGTGGCTGGTGGGGGAATGCGACCGGCGCGGGATGATCGTTGACGTGACCCTGACCCGCGGCAAAGGCGCCGGGAGCGTGGCGGATCTACCGGCCCACCGGGAGGCGGTCAGGACCATCATCGGGGCCCTGCAAGGGCACGCGAACTGGTACCTGGACCTGGCCAATGAACGCGATGTTCGAGATGCGCGATATGTGAGTGTGTCTGAACTGAGAGAACTGCGGCAACTGGCGGCAGAGCTGGCCCCGAAGCTTCTCGTAACCGCCTCCTTCGGCGGGCATGACCTCGATGAAGCATCTGTGCGTGAGGCGCTGTTTGACGCAAAGCTGGACTTCCTGTGCCCCCACCGGCCCCGTCATGCCGATTCACCCCAACAGACTGAGAGCGAGACGCGTAAGGTATTGGCGGCCATGAAAACACTGGGCGTGACGGCGCCGGTGCATTACCAGGAGCCCTTCCGGCGCGGGTACAGCCAGTGGGAGCCAATTGCTGAGGACTTTCTGATCGACCTGCGAGGAGCGGTGCGCGGCGGAGCCGCGGGGTGGTGCTTCCACAACGGCAGTCAGAGGCGGGCGGTAGACAACGAACCCCGCCGCTCGTTCGATATGCGCGCCCGGCGGCTATTCGACCAACTCGATGACGAAGAGCGCAAGGTGGTCGACGCGGCCGGGCCGGTGGTCATGAGCGCAGGGGACTGAGTATGCAGGCCGGGAACCGGAGAGGTGCCACGATGCCCACGCGGTCTCATGCCCTCACCTTCGTGCGAAGCACCCTCGTTTTCGGAGGCGTTTTGATGCTGTGCGGCGCCGCGAGCAGCGATGAAATGTGGCCCGGTCGTCACTGGCCGACGGCATCGCCCGCGGAAATGGGCATGGATGCCGCCAAGCTCGCGGCACTCGCCCAACAGGTGGGCGGCCGGGGTTGCGTCATTCGGCATGGGGCGCTGGTCCACTCCTGGGGCGACATTGCTGGGCGGGGGGACGTGGCCTCGGCGGCGAAACCCGTCTATGCCCACTTCATCCTGAAAGCCGTGGAGGACGGGCGCATTCCTGGTCTCGACTCACCTGTGCGCGACTTCGAGCCCCGGCTGGATGCGATCAACGCGGCTTTGGGCCACAAGGACCGGGCGATGACATGGCGCCACATGGTCAATCAGACCGCTTGCTACGGAGTGAGCGAAGCGCCGGGGACCGCGTACGACTACAATGACTGGCACATGGCGCTGCTGTTCGACACGCTCCTTCTGAGAGTGTACGGTGCGAGCCATGAGACCATGGACGATGAGGTTCTGCGCCCCCTGCTGGCGGAGGTAATCGGCTGCGAGGACTCCCCCACTTTCCTGGCTTTCGGGGCGAAGGACCGTCCCGGTCGCCTGGGCATTTCGCCCCGAGACTTCGCGCGCTTCGGGCTGCTGTATCTGCGGGAAGGGCGGTGGAACGGGACGCAGGTTCTCTCGCCCGAGGCAGTGGCGATGGCGACCCGGAGCCCACTTTCTAACGCGATCCCCAGGACGACAGGGGCTGAGGCGGAGATGATCCCCGGACAGCGCAGCCTGGGATCGAAAAGCCTACCCGACAACCAGACTGACCACCTGGGCAGCTACAGTTTCCTGTGGTGGACGAACGGGGTGGATCGCGAGGGCCGGCGGAACTGGCCGAAGGCTCCCCACGATACCTTCGGAGCTTTCGGCCACGGCGGACGCAGGGCGATGGTGGTAATCCCAAACCTGGACGCAATCGTCAGCTGGAACGACGCGCGCGTGGATTCGCGGGAAGCGCAGGACCGGGCGCTGCAACTGCTCACGGAGGCCTGCACTGACCGCGACCCCATGTTCGACCAGGTTACCACCGACCCCTCACGGCCGGGGGCTATTGTGAGGAAGCATGGGCAGCCGCTGGTTCTCTGCGGTCCGGGAGACCCCGAGGACTTCCTGTACCGCGGAGCCCTGCGCCCTGACGGCACCCGGGACGGCGACCAGATGCAGATCATCCGCAAGCTCGCGGCCACCGGCGCGAACTGCCTGTATGTGCAGGCGATCCGTTCCCACGGAGGCGACGGAGATGCGACCCAAAATCCGTTCATCGACCACGACCCGGGCAAAGGCCTGGATGAACGCCTGCTGGACCAGTGGGAGCAGTGGTTCGCGGCAGCGGACGAGGCTGACATTTGCATGGTTCTGTTCATTTACGACGACAGCGTCAGAGTCTGGAATACCGGCGATGATGTGGGGCAGCCCGAAAACCATCTGCTGCGTACGCTGGCGGCACGCTTCGGCAAGTACCGCAACGTGATCTGGTGCGTGGCCGAGGAATATCAGGAGGCGCTGCGCCCGGAGAGAGTACGCAAAATCGCGGCGATCCTCAAACAGGCCGATCCGAACCGCCATCCCGTCGCGGTGCACAAGCTGGATGGGCTGGACTTCGCGGAGTTCGCCGACGATCCGAACATCGACCAGTTCTCTATTCAGCGCAATGCGCAGTCGCCGGAGGAGCTTCACGAGGGACTCGTGAAGGCCTGGATTGAGGCCGGGGGACGCTACAGCCTAAACATGTCGGAATGCGCGGGAATGGGTACGGGGTCCAGTCTGCGGCGCTGGATATGGGCCTGCGCCATGGCAGGGGTCCACGTGATGGTGCTGCAGATGGATGTAGCGGGAACACCGCCCGATGACCTGTACGCGTGCGGATATCTCAGGCGGTTCCTGGAGCGTTCTGATTTCAGTTCCCTCGCTCCGCATGACGAGTTGGCGCTTGGAGATACCGATTGGGTGCTTGCCGCCCCCGGTGACAGATGGCTGGCTTTCTCATCCCACGCGGAAACGGGGCTTGGGCTGCGCAATGTGCCGGCAGGCAGGTACTCGGTGGACTGGATGGACTGCGCGAGTGGCCGAGAGTTTCAGCAGACCGGCGTGTCCCTGGCAGCCGGCGACATTGTGTTCGAGCGTCCGGCAACCATTGGTCCCGAGGCGGTTGTCCGGGTTCGTCGTCACGACTGAGGACGGGACGCTGGCAGGCCGGCCTGATCGCCCTCTCCATGATCGGAATACCCTTGTCGAGCAGGAGAATGGCACTGTCGTCCAGCATCAGCTTGCGGTTACACACAAACAGTTACAAGAGCCGGCCGGCGTTTCCGTATTCCCCGGAACGTATTCAGGCGCAGTTGCGTCAGAAGCTGCATACGCGCAAACTGTCAGCCGTCCCTCGCCAGTCAGCAAAGCAGGCCGAGAGCACCCGGCATGTAGGGACGAGGAACTCGCAGGAGGCACAGAAGATGCTCAACAGGCGAAAGTTCGCGAGAACGAGTGCAGTCGCGGCGACGTTGCTTCTCATCGCATTGGCCGGCACGGTGATGGCCCAGACGTCGGATATAGTCCAGATCGCTGCGGAAAGACTTGCCCGGCGGCTCGAAGTACCGGTCGATAGTATCATACTGGTGTCGGTTGAGAAGGTCGAATGGCCCTCCTCAGCGCTGGGGGTGGAACGGTATGAAGCGAGCGCGAGCGACCGACCCACACCAGGCTACCGCGTGATCCTGGATGTCGCCGGACAGCTGTATCGATACCACACCGACATGGGCCGCCGCGTGGTCCTTGCTGGGTTGCCGGAGAGCAGCGCAACGCCCGAGGCGCCAGCGCCAACGGGTGGCGCGATCGACCGGGCGCGCGCTGATCTTGCGGAACGACTGGGCATTCGGGTGGCCGACATCAAGGCCGTTTCGGCGACTCCGCTGACGTTCCCTGATGGTTCGCTGGGGTTGCCCCGGCCCGGTGAGGCGTATGTGATGATGCTCACGCAGGGGCAGGCAGTGGTGCTTGCGAGCCCGCGAAGGCACTATCTGTACACCTGCGCCGGCAATACCTGTCGGTACGGCGGACCGTTGGACTCCTGGGCATTCTCCGCGCTCTACGTGGAGCCCATCATGAATGAGCCCAACCTCAACGGGAACCTCATGCACATCTCCCTCGCGGGAACCAACCCGACGCCGATTCTCGCGGGTGTCAGTGAGTTCTATCCGCAGCATGACGGTTCGGTGATCGCCACACGGCGCACCTCGCGCTCCGGACATGTTCTTCTCTACCTGGCGCCGGGCAAACGCGACGAGGCGGTCACGCTCGCAGGGGCCTTTTCCTTTGGACAGGCTACGGTGAACGCTGATGGCACGCGGTGGATCGCTTTCTCGCGCCGGATCGTGGGCTCCGGCTGGCAGGTGACACGAGGGAGCATCTCTGGAGGTGAGGAGCCGCTGGTCCTGGACCTTCCCGACGGCGCTCGGCCTTTGCGCCTGTTTTGGGACCTGGACAACCCAATCGCCAAGGTCGAGCTGGAGGGGCGCCCCGTTTACTACGAACTGGTGGGAGAAGCCTGGCGCGAAACGAATGACTATTGCTCCCCAGAAGTCACGGCAATGGTGCTGAACCGCAGCCAATCCCTGGCTGTCGAGGTCGACACAACCGGCGACAAGCCCGTGACCGGGGTGTCCACCGTTTGGTTCACTGGGGCGCGAACCCCAGTCGCAAAGATCGAAGGCTTCGAGGTCCGGCAGACAGACCTCAGCGCCGACAAGCGCTTCGTGCTGCTATGGGGGGCCATGGGCGAGAAACTTGTCACCCTGACAGTGGACACCGTAACAGGTGAGATCCTGCACACACTGGACGATCACCACGGGCCGGTCCGCCTGTTCAATGCTCGTGGCCCGGTTCCGCCGGTGCTGACTGACGTGATCAAACCGAGGAATGCGGAGTAGCGACGGGTTCGTCACTGCGAGAGTGGCGGAAGACATGAGCCCCACGCTCCAATCCGCACCGTGGCCACTGAAACCAGGGCGAGGGGCATTCCGGAATGTCGAGTGGCCCGGCATTCCAGACTTCCCTATGGCGGCGGAGGTGCAACCTGGCCGGCGAAGATGTCCTTATTGGCCTGATGTCCGGCACGTCCACGGACGGAGTGGATGCTGCAGCAGTGCGCATAGCTGGAGCGGCGCACATCCCGCGCATCGAGCTTCTGGCTTTCGTTACTGTGCCCTATCGCGATGCAGACCGTGCGGAACTTCTGCGGTGCGCTTCGGGCGAGATAACCGTGGCTGAGTTGGCCCGCCTCAACTTCACCCTGGGCGGCCTGATGGCGGATGCGGCGGTGACGGTTATGCAAGCTGCCGGACTGGGCGCTGCGGAGGTGCTGGCAATCGGCAGCCACGGCCACACCGTGGCGCATCTCCCCCCGAGAACTGGAAACGATGCAGTGTCGGCCACGCTGCAGATCGGTGAGGCGGCGGTCATCGCGGAGCGCACAAGCATCCAGGTTGTCTGCGACTTCCGGGTGCGAGATGTGGCTGCCGGAGGGCAGGGCGCGCCACTCGTCCCCCACTTCGACTATGCCTTCTTGCGATCCGACAGCATCAACCGCGCGGCCCTGAACATTGGCGGGATCGCCAACGTAACTCTTCTGCCTGCGGGAGCAGCAGAGGGGCAGGTTCGGGCCTTCGACATCGGCCCTGGCAACATGCCGCTGGATGCAGCGATGAGACTGCTGGTGCCGGACGGACCGGGATATGACGAGAATGGGCAAGTGGCCGCGGCGGGCACGGTGTGCCTGGAGATGGTGGACTGGGTGCTGGGCCATGAGTTTTTCGCTCAGCCACTGCCACGCTCTTGCGGGAGGGAAGAATTCGGGGAACACTTTGTCACTAAGGCACTCGCGCAGTTCCCCGGACTTCATGTGGAGGATGTGCTGGCGTCAATCACTGAGGCGTGCGGACGGGCCATCGGCGAGGCCATCGCCGGAGTACAAGGCACGACCCAATCCCCGTGGGAAGTGATCGCGTCCGGAGGGGGCGTGCACAATACCACACTCATGGACGCCGTCGCGCGGCATGCAGCCGTAACCATTCGGCTGAGCGATGCATTTGGGATACCGTCGGATGCGAAGGAGGCCATGGCCTTCGCGTTTCTTGCCCGGGAGTGTCTTCTGGGCCTTCCGGGTAACGTGCCCGCGGCAACCGGCGCGGCAGGCCCGCGAGTACTCGGCAAGATCGTGCCTGCGTGAGTTCGGCCGCGTCGGGTCCTCAGATGCGACTTTCGAGTCTGGCCAAGACCGGTTCGGGCTGCTATAACAGGGTGCCAATCCAAATCCGGGCCGGGAGGCTTTGAGGCATGAGTCAGTTCGAGGGCGTCACTGTAGTGAAGCAGGCAAACGTCTACTTCGACGGCAAGGTGACCAGCCGCACCGTCATCTTCCCCGATGGCCGGAAGAAGACGCTGGGCATCATGCTGCCGGGCGACTACGACTTCGGGACGGCGGAGAAGGAAGTCATGGAGATCATGTCGGGCGATCTTGAGGTCAAGCTCCCGGGCAGCGACGACTGGATAGCCATCACCGGCGGGCAGAGCTTCGAGGTGCCGGCGAACTCGCGGTTCCAGCTTCGCGTGGCCACGGTCACCGACTACTGCTGCTCCTACCTCCAATAGGGGCGAACCCACCGGGCCAGGGAGTAAGCGACCGCCCGGGCCCGGTGGGACACATAACCATCAAGGAGCCGTCAGCAGACGGCCCGGGTGGGTGGCGAGGCGCGGCTGGCAGCCGTGAAGGTCGAGTATGATGTCCTCCACGACCTGCGTCAACTCCACGGACCACGCCCCCCCGTTCTCTCCTACTTCACCGCGCAGATTGAGGCTCACCCCATCAGCCGCATCTTGCGTATTGCCCGAGAAGATCACCGTTCCGTCCGGGGCTCTGAAAGTGACCTGCATGTGCTCACCAGAGGTCTGGGCGGCGACCTTCAGTGCAATCTCCCCAGCCCCAGGATTGGGCGCGAGAAAGGCCGGGGGCTGGTTGCCCACCAGCGTGGCCCTTGGACCCGCGAGACACACGTACCTGTTGGTGAGCTTCAGTTGCCCCTTGCCGTGGCCACTGGTGACTGCAATCCCGTAGACACCGTCTTCCGGGGCCACGATGTCGATGGGCGCAGGCCGGCCGATATCAGCGTGGACGGTTCCCACAATCGTACCGGAGGGCGCAACGATGACGGCCACGCTCCCGTCGATAATGTGGGCGTGTTGCAGCGCCACGAGTTGCCCTTGCAAGTGCTCGCCCTGCTTGAGGAGCGCGACGTATGTGGCTGTCGGGCGGTGGGTGAAGACCCGTCCAAGTGCGTCCTCGGGTACCGGGCCTGTGCTGAAGGGCACCAGGTCCGCTCCAGCAACGCGGCGTGCCTCCCTGGCGATGTGCTCTTCCAGCGGGTTTGGGGTCTCCGCCGGCTCGCGCCAGAGCGAGAAGTCGCGCTTCTTGATGAGATCATTGGCGCGCTTGAACCAGGCGAAGTAGTCCCGGTGGGTGGTCTCATAGTCCGGGCCCTCGTAGAAGACCCAGTAGCCGTGGCTGAGCTCGGCGCCGAGTACCGCGCTCTTGCCCTCGAATTCGGGGTTCGCGCCCAGAACGATGGGATCAAGGCCCGCCATGTAGCGAATACTCGGGTCTATCTCATCCAGCGCCGCCCGGGTCTTCCGCATGACATCACGCAGACGGTTGAGAGCCGCCCCAAGGTCATAAGCATGCCGCCAGTAGGTCTCCACTTCGGCCATCACCAGCGGGGCCTGCTCGGTGTGCCACTCGCGCCAGACAGCCTCCCTGATGAACAGGGACTGGCTGGCCGGGTAGACAACGAACTGGAAGCGCGGGTTGAGTTCGTCCACGGCCCGGCGCAGTTCCCGGGCGCGTGCGCGCCAAGCGCCCACCTGGAAGTCATGGAAGGCCCGGGTCAGGCCCTGTTCCTCCAGCCAGGCCGCGCGGTCCGCCGGGAGCGGGTCGGGCAAGTCAATCCCCTGGGCCTCGGCAAAGCGCTCCAGCACTGGCTGGTCGTAGGACAGCGAGTAGCACATCCCGCCGCCAACCCGCGAATCGTCGTAGTTCTCAAAGTCCAGGAAAACGCCCATGACGGAGGGCACATCCACGGACAGGCGGGCGTAGAAGAGGATGCGGTCACGCCAGTAGTCCCACAGAGCGTCGGCGTTCGGGCTGGCGAGTCGGCCGTAGCGCCCGGCAGAGTCGGTGAGCCTGAGCTTGGGGTCACCAGTCTCCACGCGGGTGCCGCGGATCCAGGGCATGTAGAACATTCCCTGGTCCATGGCCATGCGCGCAACGCGCTCCACACGTTCGTTGTCGTCTGCACCGATGCGGGGGACCACCACGTTAAATCCCGCGGCCTTGATTTCCGCCACGTGCTCCGGCTCCATGACCCAGTTGTTGTGAGCCATGAGCACCTTATCCACGAGAATACGGTAGGGATCATCCGGCGTGCCCAGCTTCTCGCGGCAGGCATCCCATGTCTCTTGAAGGTCCTGAGCAGGGGCAGTGAGGGTAAGGGCTGCAAGCAGCAGAGCCAATCCAACTCGCATCTTGAGCCTCCTGTGTCCGGCCGCATCGGCGGTCCGTGCTGTAGCAGGATATCGATTGCCTGAACCCGTCTGACCGAGTGCAGCAAGATTGCGTCCAGACTGTCCAGCGGCGGTCTCCAACCGCGGCCGCGGGTCGATTGTCGGCCGTCATCTCACCGACCGCAATGGACGGAAGCCGCTTGCTTCTCCCCTCTTTCCAATACGTTACTCGGCCATTGTGTACACTATTCTCATTCAAGTCCGCAAGCCCGGCAGCGCTCGCTGGTCGAGGCAGACCTTCTCGTACCCTCCGTGCCAGGAAGGTCAGACACCGGAGCCTGGTGAATGTTCTCTGTATGATCCATTCCCACGCCTTTCACCGCCTGGCATATGTAGGAGGTGGAATGATGAATCTCGCTGACATGCCAATTGAGGAGATCGGGCGCGAGGCGTCCCCGTTGGACGAAGACGAGGTGCGCGAGCTCTCCCAGTATATCCCGGAATGGACCATCGAAGGAGATAAGATCACCCGCAAGCTCAAGTTTGCGAACTTTGCAGAGGCCATGGCCTTCGTCAACAATGTCGCGGACGAGGCTGAAGCGGCGGACCACCACCCGGACATCACCATCTCGTACAACAAGGTAAGCCTGTCTCTGTCCACCCACAAGATCGGCGGACTGTCCCGCAATGACTTCATCCTGGCCGCACGGATCGACCGACACGCTGGGTCTTGATCCTTCCAGGCGCCAAGCGGCCCCGGAGTAGCATACGATGACCCGTTTTGAACTCAAGGGCGCGACGGCGCTTGTCACCGGTGCGGCGAAGCGTCTCGGGATGCACTGCGCTTTGGCCCTGGCCGAGCGTGGCTGCAACGTGGTGGTTCATTATCACACGTCGGCGGAGGATGCCGAGGGACTTTGCAGGAGACTGAGCGGGGAATTGAAGGTCGGCGCATGGGCCGTTGCCGCGGACCTTTCCGTTCCACAGGAAGCTGAAGGGTTGATGCGCAGAGCTCGCGAAACGGCGGGCCCGGTCAGTGTCCTGATCAACAGCGCCTCGATCTTTGAACCAGCCGACATGCAGGACGCGACCTTCGACGACTTGACCCGCAACTCCGCGATCAATGCCTGGGCGCCATTCGTGCTGAGCCGCGCCTTTGCCGCTCAGGGAGTGGAGGGCAGGATCATCAACCTGCTGGACACCCGCGTTGCAGGCTACGATTTCGCCCACGTCCCTTACATCCTCAGTAAGCACGCGCTGGCAGTTCTCACCCGGATGACCGCGCTGGAGTATGCGCCGAAGGTCACGGTGAACGCCATCGCGCCCGGCCTGATCCTGCCGCCACCCGGTCAGGACCAGGCTTATCTCCAGCGGCTGGCCGAGACAGTTCCGCTCAAACGCCACGGTGGGCCCCAGGATATTGTCCGGGCCATGCTCTTCCTCATCGACAGCCACTACATCACGGGACAGACCGTGTTCGTGGACGGCGGCGCCCACCTCGAAGGAGCCTGACATGGACTACATCCTGATTGAGGATCTGCTTGCGCGCTGCATTATCGGTATCAATGAGGATGAGCGCCGGGAGAAGCAGGATGTGGTCATCAACATTGTGCTCGGGCATGACTCACGCAAGGCAGGGCGCAGCGATGATTTCGCGGATGCGGTGGACTATCGTAGCATCAAGAAGCAGGTTTTTGCCATGGTTGAGAAGTCCGAGTTCTTCCTGGTCGAGGCGCTGGCTGAAGCAATTGCCGACATCTGCCTGAAGAACCCCCGGGTGGTCGAGGCGCAGGTGACGGTTCACAAGCCTTCGGCGTTGCGGTTCGCACGAACGGTCGGCATCCGCATCACCCGGAGGCGCGAGTAAGCACCGTGGCCCGCGTCTTCATCGCTTTCGGCTCGAACATAGCGCCGGAGACCAACGTGCCGCGTGCACTGGACCTGCTGGCCGCAGCCGTGCGCGTCATCGCGGTATCCACCGTCTACCGCACGGAACCGATCGGAGCGCTGGACCAGGACCCGTTCTACAATGGGGCGTTCCTGATCGAGACTGATCTGGGGCCGCGCGTGCTGAAGTTCGAGCTGCTGCGAGGCATCGAGGGCGAACTGGGGCGGGTGCGCACGGCGGACAGGTATGCCCCGCGCACCATTGACCTGGACATCGCGCTCTATGGGGACCTGGTGGTATCCGAGCCGAATCTGGTCATCCCCGACCCGGACATCAAGTCGCGGGCTTTTCTCGCGGTGCCGTTAGCGGAACTCGCACCAGAGATGGTCTTGCCCGGTGGCTGTGAGACACTGGCCCAAATCGCCACACGGATGGACAATGAGAAGATGGAGCCCCTCTGGGAGTTCACGAACCTGCTGAGGAGGAGCATCAGTAATGAACCATGAGAGAGTGCGGGCGCTGATCAGGGAATTGCTGACGGAACTGGGAGAAGATCCGGACCGCGAGGGCCTGCTGAAGACCCCCGACCGGGTGGCGCGAGCCTACGAGTTCCTGACCTCGGGTTACCGCATGGACCTGGAGGAAGTGATCAACCAGGCGGTGTTCACACAGGACACAAACAACATGGTCATCGTCCGGGACATCGAGCTGTACAGCATGTGTGAGCACCACATGCTGCCCTTCTATGGGCGCTGCCATGTGGGCTACATCTCCGACGGCAAGGTCTTCGGTCTCAGCAAGATCGCTCGCATGGTGGACATGTATGCAAGGCGGTTGCAGATCCAGGAACGCCTCACCGAACAGATCGCGCGGGCGATCATGGACAGCATCAATGCCGAGGGAGTTGGCGTCATCATCGAGGCGAAGCACCTGTGCATGATGATGCGCGGCGTGGAGAAGCAAAACTCCATGATGACCACATCATCGGTCCTCGGCAGCTTCCACGATGACGAGGCGACCCGCGCCGAGTTCCTGTCACTCATCGGCCGGCATCGCGACTTCTGATGGCCGTCTCACGGCCCGGAACGGCGCTCTCAGTCTCCGCTGAGCAGGCCGGCCTTGTGGTTTCCGATCGCCTCGGACACCCGCAGTGCCCGACCGTAAATGCGCAGGCCGCGCACTGTCCTGCCGATGACTACGCGGCTTGCGCCGTTCACGTCCCGCAGGTTCGGGTTGTAGCGTCCCCAGCCGAACTGGCGGCAGTCTCCCCCATCGCACAGCTTCCCATCCACCACAAACAGAATCAGCTTCGGGCCACCGTCAACGATGGCGACCACGTGGTGGACAGTGCCCGGGGTCAGCAGGCCAGGGTCGCAGTCCCACGAGTTTTCCGTCCGGCCATCGTTGAGGATGATCCGCACCGTGCCTCGATCCGAGGTGGTCAGTGCCCAGCCGTGACCGGTCTCATCGCGCGCGTCGAGAAGCGTCTGGCCTGCTTCCAGGCTAGATAGCTGCAGCCACGCATCCACCGTGAACCCAGCGCGAAGGTCCTTCGTGCCGTAATCGGGCCGGGTGTTGTCCCGTGTAAGGAACTCGGGCAGGGCGGGCAGCGAAACGGCACCAGGCATGGGTTGCCGGACATCGAGCAGCTGCCCTTGGGTCGTAGCGGTGGCGTTCTCAAACTGCCCCCAGAGGCCGTCGAGTAGCGCGGGATCCACTTCGTGCACCCGAGCCACCTGCTTCTGGGTCTCGGTGAGGAAATACCGCCCGCCGTCTTCGATGAAATCCGGATAGCTCATGCGGACGAAAGGATCGTCGTCGTAGAGCACGACCTCCGGCTGCGTCCAGCGGATCTCCCGCCCATCGGGGGTGTCAATCTCCTCCCCTCCGCAGAGCCAGACAGGGTTGCGGTCGTTGTAGGCGATGTTCAGGGCGTTGGGATTCTCACCGATGAACTTGCCGCCGTGATTGTGGAACCAGTACAGGTACTTGCCGTTGGCGCACTTCCAGGCGAAGTTCGCCGCCCGCGGGTGTTTCATGAGCCGGCCGTCATCGAAACGCTTGTATCGCGGAGTGGTCCAGGTATGCCCGCCGTCGCGGCTGTAGGTCTCCACCGGGTATCCATCGATGGACCGGTAGACGCAGTAGAAGGAGCCGTCGCTGAGCACGCAGTAGCTCTGCTCCTCACTTACCGGCCCGCCGCCGGGAGGGGTGCGCAGACCGATGTCGCCGTCCGGCAGTGTTTCCCAGTTGAGCTTCGCGGGATCCATCTCGCTGAGGATGTTGTCACTCTTGAGCAGGACGCCCTCGGACTGGGCGAAGAACCCCTCCCCCATCTTCCCCACCTTGTGCAGGGAGACGAAGGCCGCCCCGTCGTGAATGAACGGCTTGCCCACGTTCCAGAAGAAGCGCAAGGCCCCGCCATAGACGTTTTCGCGGTCGCAGGCGAACTCGCGAACAGGAATGTCGTAGCGCTCGGCAGACCAGGACTTCCCGTGGTCGTCGCTGTACTTGCAGACGAAATGCCCCAGGGAATCCACCCGGCTGAAGACGCCCTTGCCGTCGTGGCGCTTGACCTCGCGCACCTGGTCAGTGTTGTGGTTGTAGAAGATATAGACCCGGCCCGATGGCACTTTGAGCATGACCGCGTAGGATGCTTCCGGCCCACCGGGGGGCTCGACTGGAACCGGCGTGGACCATGTGCGGCCCCGGTCGGTGCTGCGCATAGTGGTTACGTGCTGCCCTGGGGCGCCCTCATGCCCGGCGCCGGTGGTCACGCAACACAACCACGCGCCGTCGTCAGTCTGCACAATGTACGGCTGGTCGCTGTACGAGTCGGTGGGTATTACCCAGCCGTTGGCAATATGGCGCGGGTCCGGTATTGCGGTCTGGTGCGCAGTGGTCATCGACGTCTTCCCCTTTGCTGTCGTCAGCGTATCCGCCCGAGCAGCAGAACTCAGCTCGCCGGTGAGCGAGAGAAGTGTGAGTACGAAGCAAGCAGTCGGAGCAGAGCGGATCACCGATTCGGCTCCCCTGGTATGGCTCACGCGAGCAGAACCGCGGAAAGCTCTGTAGCATTCCCCAATGCGTCGCCCCTGACCTTGTGCACATGAACGCTGGGAGGTGAGGACGGCACAGAGCCGGAATTGTGGCTGGTTACTGCTCACCGGGCAGAGGGCAAAACCGCCCCGGAATTCATCGCACCTCAAGGAGCCTGCCATGTGGCGCTTGTGTCTTCTTGTCGCCCTTTGCATTGGCACAATCGGCTGCGCCGCCGAGAATGTCAATCCCTTCCCACTGGGGGTCTACTGGCCCTGGGAAAGGCTTTGCGGGCATGCTCAGCGCCTGAATATGGACAAGTGGCAACTCGTAGACCAGCGCCTGGAGGATATGCAGGCCCACAACGTGGACACCGTCTGGGTGGTCAATCTCAACATAAAGGACCTCGGCCCGCTGGCGGAACGCTGCGCGGCCCGGGGAATGCGGCTAATCCCTGCGCTCAGCGAATTGCACTACAACATCGATTGGCGGCGGAACAACTGGGAATACCTGGAGAAGCAGTCGAAAGCCGCCCTGGAAGCTGCGGGGGACAGCCCCGCAGTGATCGCCTGGGCGCTGTGCGATGAGCCGCGCAAGGACATCGTCGCCGAGATGGAGCAGTTCCGCCTCAAGTTCGCCGAATGGGGCGCGAAACAGCCGGGCATCGTGGTCACCATGTGGCCCGACACTCCAACCTACGCCCGAGAGACCGGGTTCCCTTTCCCTTGCACCGACGTGTACCCGTTCTTCTCCGACAAGAACCCTAACGGGCCCAATCCGGCCCGGGTATCGCGCAACTGGTATCGCACGCAGGTTGCGAACACGGTGAAGGTGGCTCACGAGAACCACAAGACACCGTGGATCATGCCCCAGATGTTCGCGGACATCTGGGGACCGTGGAAGTATGACGAGAAAGGCGACATGACCATCCTGCCCGGTGGCGTACTCCACTGGCGCGCTCCCACCGTGGGCGAGACGCGCTGGCAGATCTGGAGCGCGCTCGGTCTGGGAGCACAGGCGGTGATCTTCTACGTCCACGAGCCACCGGTGAGCGACAATGCGGACAAGCCGCCGTACACGGGCACGACCTTCCCTGAGAGCATGAAGGCCACCGAAGAGACTGCCCTGCACATGAGCGGCGGGCTTATCCGTCCGGACGGTTCTGCCACCCAGCAGTACGAGGCCCTGGGGAAGGCCTTCGCCGAGGTACGCAAGCTGCTGCCGGTGCTCCAGGGCGCGAAGCCGCTGGACATCTGGCCAGTGCAAGTGAGCGCACCGGGCTGGGTGGGGATACTGAAAACCGCGGATGGGAAGACCCTGGCGGTGGTAGTGAATGACGACACCGACAACAGGCAGGAGTTGACGTTGACGGGTGCCGAGAAAGGGCTGAAGGATCTGCGCACCGGCCTGGAGCTGAAACCGGGAGTGGAGGGGAATATTGTGCTGACACTGGAAGCCGGCGACGGGACGGTGCTGGAGATCCAGTAGTAGCCCTGCGTCCCGCCCTCGACACGGGATTCCAAACACCCCGGATGGGGCAGCGGGAACAGGAGATATACTGCCCCATCCGGACGTGAGGGGTGAAGCCGGCCGAAGCGACGTTTCTACGCCCCAAACACCTGCGCCGCGATGCCAAAGGTTTCCTCAGCTTCCGCCGGCGTGGCGATGCCGACGCAGACGCCATCCACGCCGGGAACACTCAGCGCGTACTCGATGCCTTCCTGGGGTGCGACCCGGCCCATTGCCAGCGGCTTCATGGCGATGATCTTCCTGCTGGACTTGCGCACCACATCCAGCACCTGTTCGACACACGGGCACATGCGCCAGGCGATCTTGTTTATCGGCGTGTTGATGACCTGCACGTCGAACTTCTCGGCGATGGGCACCGTCTCGCCGCCGTTGTGGCTGGACATGCCCGGAATGAACCCGGCGGCGCGGATGTTTGCGAGCAGTTCGGAAAACTCCGGCCTGAAGGTCCACTCGGATCGCCAGAACATCGAGTCTGTAACCTGCCCGTGTACCAGGCAGACCCGGCAATTCACGCGCTTGAGGAAGTCCAGTTGCGCCGGAATTTCCGCGCCGACGATGACAAAGTTGGCCATCTCGATGCCGGTCAGTTCCTGAGCCGCCTCTACTGCCTGGGCCACCTTGTCGCACTGTTCGTTGCCGGGGCTGCACATGATGCTGCGCACCCCCGCACTGAGGGCGGCCACAATGACATCGCGGATCGGCTCGAATGTGCGAAAGCGCTCCGCGTACTCCTTTGCCCGCGCATTGCTCAGGTAGGAGTATCCGAGCAAAGGGTTGTGGCCGAGAATCATCTTCGTGAAAGCGGCGCCTTCCACCTGGAAGGTCGGCAACATCGTGGCAGCAGCCATGCGGGTTCGTCCTTTCGGTCGGGAGCGCTCCCTGGAGATCATTCACCATGCGCCCCCCCGATTCCTCCCCCGAAGTCATCGGGGATTAGTCCACGAACCGGTAGCAGGGAATGTGCAGCGCAATGCTGACAATGTTCAGGACGCTGACAACCACGAAGTCCGCGAGGATCAGCCCGAGGAAGAAAGGCTGAGACCTCTGGGCCAACCGGTGTCCTCCGTACTTGGCGATGGCAGTTTTCAGCACCCAGGCGGTGAGAAGCGGCATCCAGGCGTGGTTCATCTGGATATTGCCTGAAATCGCGTAGCCCAGCGGGTGGAAGGGCCAGTTCACGTAGCGCATCCGCATGGTCTGCAGGAAGAACGCGAATCCCAGGCCGAAGCCGATGGCTGGAATCGAGGCCCATTGCGGGCCCTGCGGCGCCTTGAGCCAGTTGTCCATGGTCGTAAATGCCCAGAGGTTGAACCGGCCACCTTTGGCGAGAGCGCCCACATCATAATAGATGTGCAGGAAGCTCCAGAAGGCGGCGAGAGACCCGACCACTCCAGCGAGCATCAGCGCCATACCGATCCCCCTGGACTTGCCGCCAGTCAGCTCCTGCAAACGAATGCCCTCCATCTGGTGGGGCATCGGGTGGCTGCGGAAGATGCTGCTGAACCACGAAAGCATGCCCATGCTGGTCAGGTCTTTGGTCGGGAAGGCGCGGGGGCCGAAGACCGAGGACAGGATGACATCGGGACCGGTGAAGTGCAGGTCATGGACCGGCGTGCCAAACTGGGCGCGTACCCGGGTGATCGCAAGGGACAGGATGTAGTAGATGCCGAAGACCCCGACGGCCGTAATCAGACGCATCCCCAGGGAGACGGCGAACCAGATCAGCCCGCCAAACCCGATGAGCAGTCCCAGGGCAGCGAGGCGGTACGGCAGGGGCTCATCATCATCCTTCAGCCGCGACGGCAGGCCCAGGACCGTATCCCAGACCTGCTTCAGATGCCCCCGACCCAACCACAGGCCATATGCCGCGAAGAGCACGTACGCGCCGAAGCCCTGGTGGTTCGCGAAAGGGAACCCACGGATCTGGTTCAGGCCCAGACCGGCGCTCAGCACCAGCGCAGCCTTCCAAAGCAGGTAGAAGAACCAGGACGAAAATAGGAAGTCATTGGGCATCTGGTAGCCCAGGCCGATCAGAAACGGGTAGAAAGACCGGGGCATCCAGCCCACCGCGTTCCATGGCCTGCCCCGAAAGTAGTGCCCCATGTCCTGCTCGAAGATGGGGATCATCGGCATTGACGGGTAGTGGAAAGCCAGGGCGTTCCAGATCTCGACTGACGCCGCCAGCCCGAAGCCCATCCAGAACGCCCTGCTGCGCGCCAGCCTGGACTGGGGCTGTGCGATCTCCAGGGGCAGGTGAACAAGCGGGCAGTCCAGGTGCTCGCCATCCAGCCAGCGCCGTCTGATGAGGACGTTGAGGCAAAACATCACCAAGAGCAGCAGCGCGATGAAGAGTGTCCACACCAGCACCGGGCCGAGCCAGGCGGAGATCACCTCGGGCTGGTAGAAGGTGGAACCGCCCTCGTAGTAGCCCTTGAGGATGCCCTTGTCCTGGACTGTAAGCCAGGTGGGCAGGTGCGGGTTGAGGATCTCCTCCCACTTGTTCTCGGGTCCGGCCATCCAGAATGAGTAGCTGAACAAG
The DNA here is from genome assembly GCA_013314775.1 of Armatimonadota bacterium. Taxonomy (NCBI): domain Bacteria; kingdom Bacillati; phylum Armatimonadota; species Armatimonadota bacterium. Next base: position 1,115,300 of record JABUFB010000008.1, read on the forward strand.
GGCATAAGGGTCTGGATGAAGTCGATGCCCGAGATGGCGGAACTGATGCAGACCATGGAGTAGACCAGCAGGAGTTCGGAAGGGCGAAACGCGAGACGCGGAGACAGGCGACGGGCCAGCGCGTTCGCGAAGCGCAGCACCAGCAGGCAGAAGACAGCATTGAAGAACAGGGAGAAGACGGTGGGGAAGGCCGTCTGCCGGTTGCGCTCCATCTGCGCGATCCAATAGACGTTCACCGGAACCAGCGCCAGTCCCAGGAGGACTGCGCGCAGGCTCATCCCGCCGGGAGACCAGTCACGTTCAGGAGAGTTGGCACTGCTCATTCCGATTGAGCACGACTGTGGGGCATCTGCCGCCCTGTGATTGGTGCGGTGAATGAGGGATGGAAGTCGTGCATCAGAAGCTCAGCACCCCGAAATGCGAGGCGTCCTTGCCGCCGCAGATTCCCGGCGTCATTTCGAGCCATCCCCGGAAACCCTGGCCATCCGAATCATTTACCGTGAAGGAAAAGGCCGCCACGCTCCCAGCTGCGTGCGAGACTCCCGGCAGGGCAGACCACGGGATAGCCGCCTCGTATTGGGTGCGGTCGCCGTCCCGGACCACCTGGATCTGCGACTCGCTGACAACGCGCTCCTGGGGCATCCAGGACCACAACTGCGGGCCTTCAGGGGTCAGCGCCAGGCCGAACTCGATCACCCGGTCGAAGGTGCTGCGCCGGGGAGGATTGCCCGGGCGGAAATCAAGCTGGATCGCGTCGCCCTGCCACATGGCGGCCTGCGCGTTGGGCTGGTCGTGAGCGTTATCTGTAACGTCGGCGGCGAAGTACAGCGCCGCGTCATCCATTGCGAGCCAGGCCTTCGCCGACAGGTCTTCCGGGCCGCCATACTCCGGCAGATTCTTCGCCTGCGCCGGGCCGAGAGCAATCGGCTCGGACGCGGCCCACTCGGACAGGTCGCCATCGATTGCAGGCGTCAGGCGCGCCAGCGAGAACCGAGGTCTGGAAGCGCCGACGTTCAGGCCGTGACTGGCCTCACTCTCCACCACGAATGCCTTGAGCGTGACGGGGCCCCGGGGCGCATCCGCTGGGACCCGGCAGCGCAGGGCGCAGACCGCTTCGGAACCCGGCTCAATCGCCGCGAAGGTGAGGCTGCGGCCGGGCCAGATGTCCCACTCCGCTGGAGCCTGGATCACCACACGGCTGTCCCGCGAGACGGATTCGCTGCGGTTGTTTCGCAGCCGCACCAGCGCCACTGCGGTTTCGCCTGCCCGCAGGCCACCGTCTCGCAGGTCAACGGCGACTTGCAGCCCCTTGACGATCTGGGCCTCCCACGGCACCCGCAGCACGTGGGTCTCGTCGAGCTTGAGGTGCAGCGTGGCCCGCAGGATATCGCCCTGTGCACTCAGCGCCGGCGCCTGCACGGGAACCGCAGCCCTGAGCCACCCTTCTCGCTCCGGGTCTGGTTTCAGGTCGGATGAAGCGCGGCGCCCATCACCCGTCTCGCACCAGACCGCGGGGTCAAGTCCGGGAGCCTTCACCCGCACCACCGGGCCGGTCCAGTCGTGCTCTGCCACAGTCTCGCCGGGCAGTTCGACCTCCCATTCAACGCCGCGCTGTGCTGCAAAGGCATCAAGCCGGAAACGCTCAGCCTCCGGCGCCTGAGCGAGGTCGGATGGGACACTGTCTGCGGACCTCACCCGCCGCACTTCAATCACCCGGGCCTCCCAGGGCGCGAGAATCTCCCGTCGCTTGAGCACCGGCGACGCAGAGAAACCGCAGAGCGAGTTGCCCTCCTTGCTGATGTTGGTCAGCAGGAGGCAGTCTCCCTCGCCCGCTGCGCCACCGTAGCGTGCGGGATCAAGCTCGAAGTCAAAGGCCTTCCGGCGCGGACTGAGATTCGCCATGAATACGCCGAGTGTGCCGTCGCTGCCCTTCCATACTGTGGACATCACCGCCGGGAGAGTTGCGTCGAAGGGCTTGCTGTCCCACCCATGCCAGGCGCCGGTCACAGTGCCCACATCCTTGAGCGGCTTCAGCTCGCCCATGATCTCGCCCTCGATGACGTACTTCAGGGCGGCGTGGCGCAGGCGCACCAGTTGCCGCAAGTAGTTGCCACGCTCGGTTGGGTTGGCGTCGTCGAAACCCATCCAGCCGAGTTGCGAGCCCCAGATGAAGTCCCGGCCCTCAATCATCGCGTAGGGCTGAAGCCCCGGCTGGCAACGTGCATTGCTGGCGAAGTAGATCGAGTAGCCGCTGTATACCGCGGTCATCATCGGGATCTCATCGGGGTGCCGCGGGTTCCAGATCAGGAAGCAGTCAACGCCATCCATATACGGCTCGGCGTTGTTCTCGGTGGTGATGAGCGCGTTGCGGCCGCCCCTGTGGGCAGCTTCCTGGACGCGGTCGAGAAGCACCCGATAGCCGTCCACCCACCAGCGTCCGCCGCCCAGAGGGTGACCGTGCGCCGGGTCGTAACAAAGCGCAGGCCCGGCAGCAGCGATCTGGTCGATGTAGATGCCGTTCACGCCATACTCGCCGATGAGCCGGTCGCAGATCTCGGCGATTGTCGTCTGCCAGACCTCCGTGGCCGGGCACATGGGTGCCTGATTCACGCCATTGCCGTAGACCTCGTTGTATGGCTTTCCGTCGAGACCCTTGGCGGTCCAGGGCAGCCACCGCGCAAAAGCTTCCACGTCCTTGTCCACGATTCGCCCATTGATGTAGGGCATGATGACCTTGCCCTCGGGCACCACCTGGTCTATGGCGGCCTTGAAGTCGGGTTTTGCCGGGAAGTAGTCGGGATAGTGGGTGTCGAAGGGCCAGCGGTGCCAGGAGTACCAGTGCAGGCCCACGGGGACCCCGAAAAAGTCCGCAGCCCGACGCAGTCCCTCGGTCACCTGCTCCTCGGTCCCCCCGCCAAGGAACCAGAGACCGAGATTCTTACAGAAGTCGGGCGTCGACTCCCGCGTGGTCAGCGGGCCTTCCGAGGTCCACGTCTGCTTGAGCGCCCAGGTGCGATACATCTTCGCGGCCTGCCACCAGTCCGGGCCGCAGACGCCCAGCGCAAACGGCCCCGGCGAACGGTAGTCGTTCCCCGCCCGAGTGGCTTCGGGAGCAGGCGTGCGGTACAGGAAGTGGTCGCCCGCCCGGAAGTTGAAAAACTTGGGGCAGGCGCCGGGGTCCTCATAGCCCAAGTACAGGCCGCTCTCTCTTTCGTGCAGGGAGACGAACTCCATGGGCCAGTTCGCAGAGGGATAGCTGCCGGACTGCTCGGTGACCGCCGGGTACAAGATGCCCCAGTTGCTGCGAGGCACTGCCAGCTTGGGACGGCCCAACGCGGAGATGCCGCTGATCCGCGGGAATTCTACCTCCATGATGCTCCAGGCAGCGCTGTCATTTTGCACGTCGATGGTCCAGCGCGAGCGGTCATCTCCTGCAGCAAGAAGCACCTCCACCGTCACGTCCGCGGTCCCGCCATCGTTCGGCAACACAACGTCCTGCCAGCGGAGGGTCAGCTTGTCCCCAGCGGCGCTCAACTCATGGCTTCGGGCGCAGTCGGCGTCACTGGCGATGCGCGCCTCATTCCCGTCCATGTCACGCAGTCGCAGGGCCCAGAGGCTTGCAACGTCGGCGGGAGTGACGAACTCGAAGCCGGTCTGCCTGTCGCGGATACTGACGCAGCCGAGGGTGTCCGGGTCGAATCCCAGAAGCAGCGCCTCGTTCGAGATCGTGATCGCCTCTGCGTCTGGAGCCTGTTCCGTGCGCGGCGGCTCATTCCACCGGGCAGTGAGCTTCGGTGCAGCCATGATCTCCTCCTGATAACCTGCCGGTGTGCGCGCCGGTCCGAAGTAGATTCTACCGGTCAGCTCGCGGGTCTTATCCCGGAAGGAGTCCGTGTACTGCAGGTAATGCACATAGCTGGTGCGACCGTCATACATGCTCACTGGATGGCCGTCCCAGGCGAGGCCAAATCCGTTCTCGCCGTCGTCCAGCGCTCCCCATAAGGTGAAGCTCCGGCCCGTATTGCCGTCCAGGAGCGGGCCCGATGTCAACTGCCCCTCGCTCTGCCCGGCCCAGTTGCGCAAGAGGTCGTCCTTGCGCGAGATCTGCAGGATGTGCAGTTCCGGCCACCGGAAGTCATCGTCCCGCGTCACTTGCGCGGAGAAATGCACCAGCGGAGACGATGCGCGGAAGGTCCAGCGGTATGTTGCCCGCGCATTGCCCGGCGCAGCATCCCCCTTCAGGTAGCGACCAGTCGTTTCCACCACAACCTGCACCGGGCCGCTCTCAATTATCCGCGCAGTTCCCTCAGGGTCTCCGTGGAGCATCAGCTGTCCCTGTTCCTTCTCGTACAGGCGGTCCAGCCACTGGAAGTCGGTGCTCACATGACCGGAGACGGGAAACGCAACGGAGGTGGGCAACCCGCCGTGGCCCCTCTTCGGGAGGGTCAGCGCCATGAAGGTGTTGTGGACCGTGATCTCCTGTTCCGTCTCGACCACCTGGAGGTCCGTGGCTGCGGGGGCAGTGTCGGGCTCCAGCGTCATATCCTCCCCCGCTCCAAGAACACCCGGAATCACCGTGATCCAGCGGCCGTCTTCCAGCTTCTGCAGGGCCGCCCGGATTCCCCCCGGCCCGACCAGGGACGCGCAGTCGGCGGGTGGAGGCGCCAACTCAACAACCGGCATGTATGCTTCCCGGCCCTCATTGGTCACTGTGAGGGTCGGTTGGGCCAGGCAGAACGCCGAGACAAACAGGGACAGACACGCAGCGAGCGAGATGATGCGCATGACGATGCACCCTCCGAACACAAAGACCTGGACGCCCGTGCGGAACGGAGCGGGCGACCAAGCCGCCAGCCATTGGCTTTCCGGAGTAATCCGCCGCGTGAGCCGCAAAGACCTCCTCGCCTGCCTCATTTCCGCAGCGCGGGCTGTCACGGGGGGTAGAGAAGGACAAGCGCGAGGCCCGGCGAATTATCTCGTGAAGCTCCGGCAGCTTAGGGATGCCGGTCAGCGTCTGATCCGCTGCTGGAGGAAGCCCATGAAACGCGTGCTGCTCGCAGCCATCGCGATACTATCCACCACAATGCTGCATGGCCAGGAGGGCCAGCCGGTGAAAAAACCGACCGTGAAAGTCATTGCCGGGGGAGAGCCGGTTCAGGACTACAGGGAGTGTCGCCGCATGCTGGTCGGCCCAGACGTCAACCAGCCCGAGGCGTACCCCGGCTACGCAGGTTTCGTAGGCTGGCAGTCGCCCATCGTCCTGCGGGACGGTACCATGCTTGTGGGCTTCTCATCCGGCTACTGGCACGCGTCGCCCCCGACGGCATACTTCGACGCGAACCCCGCGGCGCGCGACGAATGGGCGAAGATCGGGATGCCTGTAGATATTGATGCTCCGCGCGGCGGGCGAGCCCACATCATACGCTCTACCGACGGCGGGAAGACCTGGTCCCGCCCCGAGGTGCTCATCGACACCCCGTGGGATGACCGCGCTCCCAACTTCTGCCAGCTGGCAGACGGGACGATCCTGTGCAGCTTTTTCACCTACCCCGGCCCCATGGCGTCGGATCTCACCCGCGACCCTGCACGAACCGCACTCACCGGGATTATCAGATCCTTCGACAACGGAAAGACCTGGGAGCAGGAGCCGAAAGTGCTGCCGGTACCCTTCGTCTATGATGCCACCGATGGTCCGATCATCGAACTCCAGGACGGCTCGGCGCTCATCTGTGTCTACGGGCGAGAAGTAGGCGCCCCCAACGAAATGGTTGCGTTCTGTCGCACCACGGACAGCGGCGAGACGTGGGAACTGCTCTCCACCCTGGCCACGGATCACGAGATGTCCGAGACGGCCGTGGCTCAACTGCAGGATGGCCGGTTGGTGATGATCGCCCGGCCGGAAGGGGACATCGCCTGGTCGTCCGACGGAGGCAGGAACTGGACACCGCCGCAACCCCTGGGAGTCCGCCTGTTCGAACCGCGTCTCATCACCCTCAGGGACGGCACCCTCCTGTGCCTTCACGGTTCGTACGGCGCAGGCGGACTGCGCGCAATGTTCAGCACGGATGGCGGCGAGACCTGGATTGCTCCCAACGAGAAGTATGGCTTCCCCGTGGACCCCTCGGTCTACGGGTACGGTCAGGCGGTGGAGCTTGAGGACGGATCGGTCTGGGCCGCGTACATCCACACCGGAGGGCACAGCAGCCAGGACGCGCGCACTGAGGCGCTCTGGTCCATCAGGTTGCGCGTGCGCCCTGACCACAGTGGCATCGATCTCCTGCCCGCGCCCGGTTCGTGAAGTGCAGAAGGGCGCTTGCCTGCCTGCAGCAGACACCATCGCCGTCGAAGCGTCTGGTCGCCGCCATCCTGGCGAAAGAGAGGCGCCATCAGCCATGTACATGAGGACGATCGGAGGCTCCACCATGCTCTTGCTGACCACGGGAATCGCACTGGCTCTCCACGGCTCCGCGGACGCGCAGCCACTCCTGGACCCGCCCACCGACTATGGGCGATCTTTCGTGACCACGTCCGGAAACATCGGCAACGAGCCGGTTTTCTGGATCGAATCACGCTGCCGCATCAGCGATCCGGCTACGGGCGAAGTGCGCGACTACTACCAGTGTGCCTCGTGCAAGAGCGAGAACACCTTCGCCACCCACGACCTGTTCCACGAGAAGAACTACGACTTCCTGCCGGTATTCTCGGACAAGGAGACGGTGATCTTCCGCCGTGCCCTGCCCGCGAACGCCAACCCAAAGCAGGTGGTTGCACTCTCTCCCTGGGGCCAGATGACCCCGGTGGTTCGCACCGCGAAGATGCGGGTTCTGAACTCGCCCGATGAGATTGTGTCCGCGATCCAGGCCGCCGTGCCCATCATTTCGCAGACCGAGATACGGGATGATGCGTCAGGCCGCACGGCGATCATTGAGTGCCCCGTCAAAACCATGAACATGAATGACCAGCGGCGCATCTACCAGGTGGATACCGGCATTGTCATCCTGCCTGACTTGACCTTGCCGCCGGACCAGTGGTCTGCAGGTTTGCAGCTGGCCTTCATCGCCTTCAATGAGCCGACCTGGGCCGACTTCATTGTCGACGAGCCCACGCCGGTGGAAGGCGGCGCGCTGGTGCACCATTTCTCGAAGCGCCTGCATTTCACCGCGCGCAATATGCTGCTTGCCCTTGACGACGGGTCGATCCCGTGGGAAGTGAAGACTCGGTCCACCGAAGTAATCCGGGAAGGCAACGTCACAAAGATCCGCTTGCTCCCGCCCGGCCCCGGCAATCCCAGGAACTCTGAGGGCGATTTCATCCGGCTGAAGGACGGGACCATTCTCTTTGTCTACACCCACTTCACCGGCGGCGGTGGGGACCACGATGCGGCGTTCCTGGCCGGACGCACCTCGACCGACGGAGGAGTGACATGGAGCACGGAGGATCGCCTGATCGTGCCCAACGAGGGCAAGATGAATGTCATGTCCGTCTCCCTGCTGCGGCTGCAGAGCGGGGAGATCGCCATGTTCTACCTGGTGAAGCAAGCGCCCGACGACTGCCGGGCCTACATGAGGATCTCTACCGACGAGGCGCAGACCTGGAGCGAGCCGCGTCTTTGTATGCCACGGGGCGGGTACTATGTTGTGAACAATGATCGGGTGATCCAGCTCACCAGCGGGCGGCTGGTCATCCCCGCCGCACGCCATGTCCTGGAGGGCGAAACCCAGTTCCGGCCGGGGGTGGCCATGTGCTTCGTCTCGGACGACAACGGGGCCACCTGGACCATGGGCGCCGAGATTGCGCCGCCGTTCGATGGCGGCTCCGGGCTGCAGGAGCCGGGGATCATCGAGCTGAAGGATGGGCGCCTCATGATGCTTTGCCGCACCAGCTGGAACGTGCAGTACCGCAGCTACTCTTCCGACGGCGGCCTAACGTGGAGCGCGGCGGAACCCACGGATATCAAGTCGCCCTGTTCGCCGGCGACCTTCGAGCGCATCCCGCAGACAGGCGACATTCTCATGGTCTGGAATGACCACTCGGCGGCCCCTGAGCTCGGGCAGAAGCGCACCCCGCTCACGGTGGCGATCTCGAAAGACGAGGGGCAGACCTGGGAACACGCGAAGAACATCGAGGATGATCCAAACGGATGGTTCTGCTACACCGCGCTGGAGTTCGTAGACGACCGGGTGCTTCTCGGCTACTGCGCTACGGGCAGCAGCCTGCCCCACCTGAGCCAGACGGGGATCACTTACTTCGACGTGGACTGGCTGTACCACTGAGGCTATCGCGCGGGCCCGGCTGGCCGGATCTACCGCCGATGGAGCACCTGGGTGCAGCGATGGGCCGCGCCGTAGCCGCCGGTCAGGTTGCTGAAGTCCTTCCAGGTGGCATTGACCCCGCGCAATGCGGACCGGTGGCAGGCCGATGACCCAGCCGCGGCCGGGATGCGGTTCGGGCCGATACACAGGAAGTTCGTGCCGTATTTGAGCTGGTCGTCGTTTGACACCGGGATCAGCCTGAGACCCATTTCTTTCTCGAGGCACTCCCGAAAGCCCGCATTCTGCTTCTCAATCTCGTATCCGTTGGGGCCCGGACGATACACGTCGATTGTGCAGCGCCGGTCGGGCAACGCGGGCAGCAAATACAGCACAGATCGGGCGACGAATCCGCACACTCCAGCTGCGAGGAGCGAAAACACCAGTGTAGCGATCCCCGGTGCCGAAAAGCCGACCCCATCGAGATGCTGCCCTCTCCGGCGCACGGCGAGGCTATTCCTCGGGCATCCAGGGTGTCGAGGCATCCCAGTCGTGCAGGAGTTTCGCCAGGTCCCGCGCTGTATCGGATTGGGCGTCGGTACCTGCCAGGTTGTGAAGCTGGTACGGGTCGGCGGTGAGATCGAAGTAGTGATCCGGCGTGGTACTGAGGCCCTTGCGCTCGTGATCCGGCGGCAGATGGAGCATGTGGGTCGGCGTGCGCACCGCCGCGCCATGCCCGATCTCTATGACCGAGTAGTCGCGGACAGGCGGACGGTCCGCCAGGAGGCTCTGCCCGGGCATGTGATCGGGTTGTTCGACTCCCGCAGCATTCAGCAAGGTAGGCGCGATATCCACAAGACTCGGCACGCGGTCGGCGATGACGGTGCCGGATGGGACACCGGGGCCGCGCATGAGCAATGGGACTCGAATAGACTCCTCATTCGGTCCGCCTTTCTGGACCAGGCCCAAGCTGCCGAGATTGTCTCCGTGGTCTGACGTGAAGACCACGATAGTGTTCTCAGCAAGACCCGCCCGCTCAAGCGCGCCCAGCATGCGTCCCACCGCCCGGTCCATCCATGTCGTCACCCCGTAATACTCCGCGATGAGTTGCCTCAGATTGTAGCCTTCCGGCAGACGGTCCGCGTACGGCAGGCCCAGGTTGTAGTGTCGGAAATCCCACCGGTAGACTTTGTACCAGTAATCCTGGTCCTTGAGCGGCCGCGACAGGTCCACATTGGGCCGCAGCGGGATGGAATCCGGGTCGTACATGGTCAGGTACTCCTCGGGCGCGTCTGCCACTGGACAATGCGGGGGCGAGATGCTGTAGTACAGGAAGAAGGGTCTCTCGGCGGTTTTCCGCGCGCCGATGAACTCCTCGACCCGCCCGGCCTCGAAATCCACGCTCCAGCCATCGGGGACGAACTCCGGTCCGCCGTTCTCGGTGAAGCTCTGGCCGCTGTGACAGTGATGCACCCGGGGAATCAGGTAGTTGTCGAAACCCACGTCATCCGGCCACGAGTGGATGTGCCACTTGCCGATGGCCGCCGTCTCATAGCCCGCACCCCGCAGCAGTTCGGGCAGAGTGGTATCCTTCAAATGCGGCCTGCCCGGATAAGGGTACTCCGGCATGGCGCAGTCGCCCGGTTTCGTCTGGAAATGCACATTGCCCACGCCACCGGTGCACGTACGGTTATACTCGCCGGACAGGAGCACCGAACGGGCGGCCATGCAGACCGGGAAGTTGGTCACCGCGAGTTCAAACCGCGACCCGTCGCGCGCCAGAGAGTCCACATTGGGGGTCTGGATCACCGGGTTGCCGTAGCAGCCGGTCTCGAAGGCGCGGAGTTGATCGCAGATGCACAGGACGATATTGGGGCGGTCGGGCATGGAGGCCTCCAGAAGGGTACGGTGCAGAGTTGGGCCGGACACGTTGACATTTCCACGCCCGGCATGCACTGTCCTTGGAGCCGGCGCGACTGCTCTTCATCCCGCCGCCGCCCCGGCGTATAATGTGTCTGAGGAGTGCGGACCGACCGCTTTGTTGCCGATGAGTTCCAGGAGGTCATCCCATGTCGCGCTGGACCATTACGCTGGTTCTGCTCTTCGTCGTCGGGACCGCCGTCGCCCAGCCATCCAACTGCCGCCTGTACCTGGCCGCGCAGTATAACTGGGGCGCCAAGACTGGCTTCTACCTGGACCTGGAGGGCGCGGTGCTCGAGAAACTCCCCCTGATCCTGGGCGTCGCGGACGGCAACCAGTGGGTGTTTGATTCCCACACTCCGGGCTTCGAGACCGGGCGCGAGTATTCAATCCGGGCGATCATCCGCGACGGGGCTTCCGAGGTCTATCTGGACGGGGAGAAGGTCATTAGCAATCCCGGGCGCTACCTGCCTTCGCAGGTGGAGCTCGTCGTGAGCGACCGGCCGGCGTGGGCTTCAGAACCCGGCGACTGGGTGGGCGCAATTGATGACATGACCGTGACCGTGGAGCGCGCCGGCGAAGCCGTGCATACCCGGGCGTTCGAATTTGCGGACGCAGCCCGGGCGGTGCCGCTGATGCAGTTCGAGCCCGGCCGCGCCCAGAGCGCTGAGCTTGCCGTGCGTCCCGGGGACACTGTGGTCGTGGATTTTTCCCTGCAGTTCGCATCCAGTGACACCAGGGCCTGGGCGCCGTACATCGACAAGTATGGGCAGAGCATCCACGCGGAGTTTCCTGAGAAGGTCAAGAGTGACGAAGAACTCGTGGCAGACATCGCCCGCGAAGACGAAATACTGGCCGGGATGCCCCCGTCAGAGGACTACGACGCCTACGGCGGTTACCTCAAGGCGGGCTGGAACTCGGACGCCACGGGTTTTTTCCGCACCCTCAAGCGCGAAGGCAAATGGTGGCTCATCACCCCGGACGGCAACCCCTGCTTCTATCTTGGGGTGAGCAATGTCCCGGCCACCGGCTGGCCCACAACCCCTGTGAGCGAGCGCGAGTATCTCTTCGCCAACCTGCCGCCGAGAGACGGTGCCTGGGGCGCTTGCTGGGGAAAAAACCACTGGGGCATCAACGACGGGACCGAGTATGTGTGCTTCTATACGGCGAACCTGATCCGGAAGTACGGGCATGAATCTTTCAGCGACCGTGCCCTGCAACGGGCCTTGCAGAGGCTGCGCTGCTGGGGCTTCAGCGGCGGAGGCAAGTGGGGTGGCCCGGCAACCGTGGTGACCACACCCGTCCTCAACCGCTGGAGCGTCCCCAACCTGGTGGACCACCCGGACGTGTTCGACGCCGCAGTCCGCGATAAGTTCACAGAAAGCCTGAGGCAGCAGATAACCCCGCGCAAGGATGACCCGATGGTACTGGGCTGGTCCCTGGGCAATGAGTTCGACGAGCACATCAAGCCCGAGGAGATCCGGAAGATCATGGCGATGCCGGCATCAACTCCGGCGAAGCGCGCCCTGATCGACCATCTCGTCGAGACACGTTACGGCGGCTCCCCGGCGGCTCTCGCGGCGGCCTGGGAGATTGATGCGCCAACGTCCGAAGCCCTATACGCCTCGCGGCCTGAGGTCTCCACTGACGACATCGAGGTCATGCGTCGCTTCTATGCGGACCGGTACTACCAGTTCGCATACACGACCATCAAAGAGATCGATCCCAACCACCTGTATCTCGGCTTCTGGATCGTCCCTGGCTGGTGGGTGAACGAGCAGGATTGGCATATCGGTGCGAAGTACTGCGATGTCATCGGCTATGACCGCTACCGGCTGGAGTACCCCGAAGAGCGACTCGACAGGCTCCAGCAGGCCGCGGACAAGCCCGCTCTGTGCGGGGAGTTCAGCTTCCCGTCGTGGTATGCGGGGCAGCGGGGCTTCGGTAAGTACGGCGTCGCAACCGAAAGCGACGCAGAATCAGGGAAGCGCTACAAAGATTGGGTGCGTGCAGCCGCCAATGACCCGTACTGTGTGGGCCTGATCTGGTTCCACTTCCGGGATCAGCCCCTCACCGGACGCGGACCTGGACGCGGCGACCGTCTTTTCTACGGCGAGCACTTCGCTTTCGGGCTGGTGAGCGAAACAGACCGGCCCAAGTGGGACATGATTGAGCAGATGCGCGACGCCAACCTGAACGCCGCGCCCTGGCGACTTGGGCTGACTGAATAGGTTTCTTGCACACGGAAAGATGCGGGAGTGGCAGGAGAGCCTGCCACTCCCAGTGCTGCTTCCTCAGAGGCCGCCGTGTTCCTCGCCGTGAACCGATAGCGGGACTGTTGCGGGCTCGCTTCCCATGAACAGGTAGTTGCGCGTGGTCAATGCGCGCCCGTTGATTGCCTCAAAACCGAACCCGGTCTCACCGGTCATCTATCGCTCCGGGCAGGCCACTCGCGGTTACCAGAGGCCGATCCAGCACGGGGTTGGAGCCTTGGGCACTCTCCTCCGTGCACCCGACTCCGGCGACCAGCCGGCTCAGGCTGATGACGCCGCAAGTCAACGCCTTCCCCTACGAGGGTAGGCCTGCGGCAGCATGGCCTCGCTACTCATGCAGGAATACCCGAAACAACCTGTCAGACACACCGGGCAGAGGGAGAGTCCGTACCGAAGTCTAGTGCCGGGGCGTGAATCTTGCTGAGAACGCAGGGAGCTACCCTTTGTTCGGAGAACGGTAGGTTGTCACCCAAAACCAATCTCCGAGGGGGTAGCTCCGTGAGCACAATATCGATAGCGCCGTTGGATGTCAACACGTACGAGCGGGATGAAGTGTTTCGTGGCTTGATCGGAATCGTTGAAGGTGTGGCGTGTGAGGCGCTCGAGTCTCTGATCAATGGCGTGCTGGATGATGAGGTCACGCACGGGCT